>JBDTNK010000035.1:0-22208 GCA_039933775.1 Chloroflexota bacterium
ACGAACGCCGATGGCACGCCGAAGACGAAGATCGTGCAGCAGTTCCAGTACATCGACGGCTGGATCGACTCGTCGTTCATCGGCGTGGCGCCGGCATCGGATCCGCAGGTGGTCGTGCTGATCCTGCTCCACAAGCCGTCGACGTGGGGGCTGTACCAGATGGCCGATCGCCCGGAGAACGTCTTCAGCCGCCTCGCGCCACAGCTCTTCGACTACCTCGCCATCGCGCCGGACCGGACCGAGCAGCCGGTGGCCATGCCATGAGGCTGATAGACTCGCCGGCAACCAGCACAGGGGTTCGCGTGCCGCCGACGATTCCGATCGACGAGCTCCTGGCGGTCACCCGGGGCCGCCTGCTCGCCCCCACCGAGACGACCTCGTTCAGCCTCGTCAGCGTCGACTCGCGACACATCATCCCCGGCTCGCTCTTCGTCGCGTTGCGCGGTGAGCGGGTCGACGGGCACGGCTTCGTGGCCGACGCCCTCGCTGCCGGGGCGGCCGCCGCGCTGGTCGCGCACCCCGTGCTGGCGCCCATCGGCTGCGCCGTGATCCAGGTCGCAGATCCGCTCACCGCCTTGCAGGAGCTGGCCGCATCTCGCCGCCGCCGCTCGTCGGTGCGCGTGGTTGGCATCACCGGCTCCACCGGCAAGACGATCGCCAAGGAGGTCGTGGCCGACGTCCTGGCTCGCACGCATCGCGTCCTGCGCAACGAGGGCAATCTCAACTCCGAGACCGGGCTGCCCATGACGCTCATGCGCCTCGATGCCGAGGACGAGATCGCCGTGCTCGAGATGAGCATGTACACCGAAGGCGAGATCGGGCGGCTGGCCGAGATCGCCGAGCCGGAGGTCGGCGTGGTCCTGGCGGTGCACCCCACGCACCTCGAGCGCGCCGGGAGCATCGAGGCCATCGCCCGCGCCAAGGCCGAGCTGCCCGCCGCGCTGCCGCCCGACGGCCTGGCCGTGCTGAATGCCGATGACCCGCGGGTGGCCGCGATGCGCAACGTGACGCGCGCCACGGTCCGAACCGTTGGCATCGTCGGCGAGGCCGACGTGCGCGCGCGGGATGTCGTCAGCCGCGGCCTGGCCGGCACCGAGTTCCGGCTCGAGACGCCGTGGGGCGAACGCCGCGTGCGCTCGGCGCTCCCGGGACGCCACCTGGTCCTGCACGCGCTCGTCGCCGCCGCGGTCGCGGAGCGATTCGACGTCCCGCTGCCCGAGGTCGCGGCGGCGCTCGAGGCCGGCAGCCGCGCCGAGCGCCGCATGGCGATCGTGGCCGGCACATCCGGCGCGACGCTCGTCGACGACACGTACAACGCATCGCCAGTCTCGGTCGCGGCGGCCCTCGACTTCCTGGCGGAAACGCCGGTTGCCGATGGTGGCCGCCGCATCGCGGTGCTGGGCGACATGCTCGAGCTCGGACCCGACGAGGAGGCACTGCACCGCGACATCGGGCGCCGCGCCGCAGCGACCGCCGACGCCCTCGTGGCGGTGGGGGAGCGGGGCGCCTGGATCGCCGAGGCGGCCCGGGCCAACGGCCTGAAGCGCGTGGTCCGCGCCGACGACGCGGAGGCCGCCGCGCTGGCCGTCGAGCGTGAGCTGGCGCCGGGTCCGCGCGACATCGTGCTCGTCAAGGCCAGTCGCGGCATCGGCCTGGAGCGAACCGTCGAGCTGCTGAGCGGGCTCGGCTAGATGGACATGGTCCGCATCCTCGTCGGGTTCCTGTTGGCCTTCGCCGGGGTCGTGGCGCTGGGCCCGCTCTACATCGGTCTGCTCGAGCGCCTGGGCTACGGGAAGCAGATTCGGGTCGAGGGACCCCAGGGCCATCTGGTCAAGGCCGGCACGCCGACGATGGGCGGGATGCTGCTGATCGTCGTGGTCATGTTCCTGGCCATGGCGATGCGCATCGAGGACGCCTACACCCTGACGCCGATGCTGGCGCTGGTCGGCGTCGGGATCCTGGGCGCCATCGACGACTTCGTGAACGTGCGCAGCGGCATCGGGGTGCGGGGACGCTTCAAGCTCATCTGGCAGACCGTGGTGGCGGTGCTTGCCGCCTGGTACATCCAGCGTCATTTCCACCTGAACGGCATCAACCTGCCGTTCGTCGGCACGCTCGAGGTGGGTGCCATCATCTTCGTCGCGCTCGTCGCGTTCGTCATCATCGGCTCGAGCAACGCGGTGAACCTGACCGACGGGCTCGACGGCCTCGCCGGTGGCGTCCTCATCTTCAGCTTCGTCGCCTACCTGCTCATCGCGCTCGTCGCGGTGCCGGACCTCAAGGTCAGCCAGCCGAACCTGGCGATCTTCTGCGCGCTCATCATCGGCGCGCTGCTCGGCTTCCTGTGGTTCAACGTCCACCCGGCGCAGCTCTTCATGGGCGACTCCGGCGCGCTGAGCCTGGGCGCCACCCTGGCGGTCGTGGCCACCATCACCGGCCAGCTGCCGCTCCTGGCGCTGATCGGCATCGTCTTCGTGGCGGTCACGCTGAGCGTGATTCTGCAGGTCGGCAGCTACCGGCTGCGTGGCCGGCGCATCTTCCGCATGGCGCCACTGCAGCATCACTTCGAGCTCATCGGCTGGGCTGAAGAGAAGATCACCGTCCGGTTCTGGATCGTCTCCGCGCTGGCGGGCTTCCTGGGCTTCAGCATCTTCCTCTACAGCTCCGGCCAGGCATAGAAGACCGATGATGACGACGCGCGCCACGATTCGAACCCGCGGCGATCTCGCCGGTCGCGATGCGCTCGTGCTCGGGCTGGCGCGCTCCGGTGTCGCGCTTGCCCGCTACCTGGTCGATGCGGGCGCCCGCGTCACCGTCTACGACCGCCGCGCGCCGGACGACCTGGCCGATGCCGTCGCCGCGCTCGACGGCCGCGCCGTGCGCCTGGCGCTCGGCGTCGATGCGGCCGCGGCCGTCGCCCTCGTCGAGGACGCGACGCTCATCTTCACCAGCCCGTCGGTCTCGCCGCACTTTCCGACGACGGAGGCCTGGCTGCGCGAGGCGCTGGTGCGCGCGCTCGAGCGCGGCGCTGAGCTCGTGAGCGAGGTCGAGCTCTTCCTGCGCCTGACGCGCGCGCGCACGATCGGGGTCACCGGGACGAAGGGCAAGACGACGACGACGGCCCTCATCGGCGCCATGCTCGACGCCGCGGAGATCCCGCACGAGGTCGGCGGCAACATCGGCCGCCCGCTCGTCGAGCTGGCGGATGACCTGGGTCCCGAGGACTGGGCCGTGCTGGAGCTGTCGGAGCTGCAGTTGCCGACCATCTCGCGCGGCACTGATGTCGCGGTCACCACGAACATCCTGGAGGACCACCTCGACCGGCATGGCACGGTCGAGGCGTACCGTGCGGTGAAGGCACGGCTCACCGAGCTCGCCCCGCCCGGCGCCAGGGTCATCCTCAACCGAGACGATCCTGCCAGCCGCGAGCTGGGCGAGCGGCTGCGCACCGTTCCGACCTGGTTCGGCGTCCGCGACGGCGTCGAAGCGCGCGTCGACGCGGGCTGGGTCGTGCTCGAGGGCGAGCCGCTCCTCGCCGTGGTCGACGTCCCGCTGCCCGGGGAGCACATGCTCGGCAACGTCCTGGCCGCCGCCCTGGCGGCGGCCGAGGCCGGTGCCTCGCACCCCCAGATCGCCGCCGCGGTGCGCGCCTTCGGCGGCGTGCCGCACCGGCTCGAGCCGATCGCCGAGCGCGGCGGGATCCGCTACGTCAACGACAGCCAGGCCACGATTCCGATCGCTGCGATCGCCGCGCTGCGCGCCTTCGCGCCGTCGCCGATCGTGCTCATCAGCGGGGGGCAGGGCAAGGGCCTCGACCTGGCCGCCTTCGCGGACGAGGTGGCGGCGCGCGCGCGCGCCGCGGTGCTGATGGGTGAGACGGCGCCCGAGCTGGCCGCAGCCATCGACGGCCGCGTTCCGGTCG
This sequence comes from Chloroflexota bacterium, assembly GCA_039933775.1. Classification (GTDB taxonomy): domain Bacteria; phylum Chloroflexota; class Limnocylindria; order QHBO01; family QHBO01; genus JBDTNK01. Next base: position 3,923 of record JBDTNK010000035.1, read on the forward strand.
AGCGTGCCGGGTCCATGGACGAGGCCGTGGCGCTGGCGCGCCGCCGCGCCCAGCCGGGCGACGTGGTGCTGCTCGCCCCGGCCGCGACCAGCTTCGACATGTTCAGCGACTACGCGGCACGAGGCGACGCGTTCCGCCGCGCGGTCGACGCGGAGCTTTCCGCATGACCGCGGCGTCGCTGACCGCGTCGTCTAGCGCCCGACGCACCGCGCGCGCCCGCGGCGTGCAGCGCGAGCGCCACCAGGCGTCGTACGGCCTGCTGCTCGCCACCATCGGCCTGGTGGCGATTGGCGTGGTGATGGTCTATTCGGCCTCGAGCGTGCGGTCGTACCTGGGGAACGACGATTCCGCGGCGCAGGGCGTCCAACAGCTGATCTGGGCCGTGCTGGGGCTGGCGGCGATGTACGCGGCCAGCCGTCTTGACTTCCGCATGCTGCGCTACCTTGCCATTCCCGGCTACGCCGTCACGTTCGTGCTCCTGCTGCTCGTCCTCATCCCGTCGATCGGGACCGAGGTGGCGGGCAGCCGGCGCTGGATCGTGCTGCCCGGCATCGGTGGCTTCCAGCCAGCGGAGCTGGCGAAGCTGTCGATCGTGCTGTACCTGGCGCACTGGCTCGATCGTCGCGGCCGCGACGCCGGGTCGTTCTGGAACGGCCTCGTCCCATTCGGGCTGCTCGTGGCACCCGGGTTCGTGCTCATCTCGCTGGAGCCGGATCTCGGCACCGCCGGCGTCTACGCCGCCTCGGCCCTGGCGGTCTTCTTCATGGCCGGCGCGAACATGCTCTACCTCTCGGCCATCGTGACCGCCGTCGTGGGCGCGGCCACCTTCATGATCGTGAACACGCCGTACCAGTGGACGCGCGTACAGAGCTTCCTCAATCCCGAGAGCGACCCGCTCGGCGCGGGCTACAACACGATGCAGGCCATCATGGCCCTGGCCCTGGGCGGCATCACCGGGCTGGGGCTGGGCGCCAGCAAGCAGAAGTTCCTCTACCTGCCCGCCCCCTCGACCGACTTCATCTTCGCCATCATCGGTGAGGAGTGGGGCCTGATCGGCACCCTGACCGTGGTCGCGCTGTTCGTCCTCATCGCCTATCACGGCTACCGCATCGCGGTGCACGCCCCCGATACCTTCTCGGGCCTGCTGGCTGCCGGCATCACGACCTGGCTGCTGGCCCAGGCCTGCATCAACATGATGGTTGTCACCGCGCTCCTGCCGGTGACGGGGATTCCGCTGCCCTTCATCAGCTACGGCGGCTCGGCACTCACGATCAACCTCGTGGCGATCGGGATCCTGCTCTCGATCAGCCGCGAAACCTCCCAGACAGGATCAATGTTCGATGCGATTGGTGGTTTCTGGCGGCGGGACGGGCGGGCACGTGTACCCCGCGCTGGCCGTCGTCCACGCGCTGGAACGCGTTCGACCCGGCGGCGTTGAGCTCGCCTACGTCGGCGGGGCCCGCGGCTTCGAGCATCGGCTCGTGGCCGATACCACGCTGCCCTACCACGAGCTGGTCGTGCGCAGCCTGCGCAGCGGCGAGCGCGACGTGCACGTGGTGCTCGACCCGCTGCGCCTCGGCGCCAGCGTGCCGCAGGCCTGGTGGCTGCTCGGTCGCCTCCGGCCGCGCGCGATCTTCACGACCGGCGGCTATCTCGCCATCCCGCTGGTCCTCGCGGCGCGCGCGCGCGGCATCCCGACGCTCGTCTGGGAGGGCAACGTGATGCCCGGTCGCGCGACGCGGGCGATCGGCCGCTTCGCGACCCGCATGGCCGTCTCCTTTCCGCCGACCCTCGCGGCCTTCGGCGCCAACGCCTTCGTCTCCGGCACGCCGATCCGCTCGTTCGCTGGCATCGACCGCGCCGCGGCGCGCGCCCGCTTCGGTATCGGGCCCGATGATCGCCTGCTCCTCCTCTTCTCCGGCTCGCAGGCGGGGCGCCGGCTCAACGCCGCGCTCCAGGCGGCGCTGCCAGCGGTGCTCGAGTCGTGGCACGTCCTGCACCTGGCCGGGGCCGAGGGCGTGGCCGAGGCGCAGACGGCGCGCGATCGCCTGCCGGCCGTCCTGCGCGATCGATATCGGTCCGAGCCGTTCCTGACCGATCGCATGGCCGACGCGCTCGTGGCATCGGACCTCGTCGTCGGCCGCGCCGGCTCGTCGACCTGTGCCGAGGTGGCGGCGCTCGGCGTCGCCTCGATCCTGGTGCCGTACCCGTTTGCCGGCGCGCACCAGCGCCTGAATGCAGCCTTGCTGGCCGATGCCGGCGCTGCGCGCCTCGTCCCCGATGCCGAGTTCGACGGCGAGCGTCTGCTGCGCGAGGTCGTCACGCTGCGCGACGACGACGCGCGGGCTACGCTGGCGTCCGCCGCGAAACGTCTCGGCCGCCCCGATGCCGCCGCCACGCTGGCGGAGGCGCTGCTCGCGCTCGGCGAACGTCGCCCGGCGGCCGCGGCGGGGTCCGCATGACGGCGACTGCAAAGGAGGCGCTGCGCGCGCTCGATGCCGTGGCCGCGGAGCGCGGACTGGCGCTCGAGCGTGACGTGCCGCTCGCTCCGCTGACCACGCTGCGTGTCGGAGGCGCTGCCGATCGCCTCGCCACGCCGCGCACGACCGATGAGCTGCGGGCGCTCGTCACGCTGGCTGCGGATGCCGGCGCGCCGGTCTTCGTCCTCGGCAAGGGCAGCGACGTGGTGGTCGCCGATGCCGGCATCCGCGGCCTCGTGCTCCGCAACCGGGTCGACGAGCTGGCCATCGACGGCCAGCGCATCCGCGGCGGCTCCGGCGCCGCGATGGCCACGATCGTGAAGCGCGCCACCGAGGCCGGTCTCGCCGGGCTCGAGTGGGCGATCAGCATCCCCGGCAGCCTGGGTGGCGCGGTGTGGGCCAATGCCGGGGCGCACGGCGGCGAGATGTCGCAGGTGCTCGTCTCCGTCGAGGTGCTCGACGCGCGCAGCGGCAGCGTGGACGAGCTGTCGCCGGCCGCGTGCGGCTACGCGTATCGCGAATCACGCTTCAAGCACGAGCCGCTGGTGATCCTGGGTGCGACCATCGAGGCGCCGGGACGCGACGATCCGGCGGCGATCGCGGCCCGGGTTGCCGAGCACCAACGCGTGCGGCGCGACACGCAGCCGCTCGCCGACCAGAACGCGGGCAGCGTCTTCCGCAACCCGCCCGGCGACCACAGCGGCCGCCTGATCGAGGCCGCCGGGCTGAAGGGCCGCCGCATCGGCAGCGCGCGCGTCAGCGAGAAGCACGCGAACTTCCTGGTCACCGACCGCGGCGGCTCGGCGGCCGACGTCCGATCGCTCGGCGACCACGTGCGTGCCACGGTCCTGGCGCGCTTCGGCGTCGAGCTGCGCTACGAGATCGAGTTCGTCGGGGCGTGGCCCGAGGCGCAAGCATGACGGCGCGCATGCGGGTCGGCGTCTTCTGCGGCGGCCGCTCGGCGGAGCACGAGGTGAGCATCGCGTCGGCCGAGGCGGTGCTGCGCCACATCGATCGCGAGCGCTTCGAGCCGTACCTGGTCTACGTCGACCGCCGCGGCCACTGGCATCTGCCGGCCGGGCCCGCGCCGGTGCTGGGCGAGGGCTCGCTGGCGGAGCAGCTGGGTGCGCCGAGCGTCGCGGTGCAGGCGCGTCGGCTGCGCAGCCGCACCGATCACGCCCTGGTGACCCCCGAGAGCGCCGACCCGTCACTCGCCCCGCGCGCGGTACTGCGCTCGCTGGCCGCGACCATCGATGTCGCGTTCCTGGTGGCCCACGGCCCGTTCGGCGAGGACGGCACGCTGCAGGGCTTCCTGGAGCTGGCCGGCATCCCGTACACCGGCTCCGGCGTACTGGCCAGCGCCCTGGCCATGGACAAGGTCGTCTTCAAGGACCTCATGCGCGGCCACGGCATCCCGGTCGTCGACTCCGTGTGGTTCCGGCGCTCGCGCTGGCAGGCCGATGCGGACGGCGTGGCGGCCGTGATCAGCGCCCGTTTCGCGCGCAGCGTCGTCAAGCCGGCGCGCCTGGGCAGCAGCGTCGGCATGACACTGGTCCACGGCCCCGACGAGCTGCCCGGCGCGCTCGAGGAGGCGTTCCGCTACGACAGCAAGGTGATCGTCGAGGACTATGTGCCGAACGCGCGTGAGCTCGAGTGCGGCGTGCTCGGCAACGACGCGCCGCTCGTCTTCGAGCCCGGCGAGGTGCGCAGTCACGGCGAGTGGTACGACTACGAGGCGAAGTACGTGGACGGGCTGGCCGATGTCCTGCCGCGCGCCGAGATCGACCCCGCCCTCGCGGCCCGGCTGCGCGATCTCGCGCTGCGTGCCTACGTCGCGGTCGACTGCAGCGGGCTGGCTCGCGTCGACTTCCTGGTGCCCGATGGTGCCGTCTATCTATCCGAGATGAACACGCTGCCGGGCTTCACCGCCACGAGCATGTATCCCAAGCAGGCGGAGCTCGCCGGGCTATCGTTTGCGCGCCTCGTCGAGCGGCTCATCGAGCTCGGCCTCGAGGCCTCGCGCGACCGTGACCAGGAGCTGCGGCCATGAGCCCGCGACGCGCTGCCCGGCCCATGCGCGGGGCACGCCAGCGACGAGGCGGCCAGGCGCGCAAGCCGCGTGCGCCGCTGCGACAGCGCGCCGGCCGCCTCCTTCCTAGCCGCGGGCGCGCGCTCGCGGGGCTGCTGGCGGTCGGGCTCGTGGCGGGGTTCGTGGTGCTGCTCAACGGTCCGTGGCTGCGGATCAGCGACGTCGAGTGGCACGGGCGGCAGCTCACCGCCGAACGCGATCTTCGCGACGAGGCGAGCGCCGTGCAGGGCCAGAATGCGCTGCTCGTCGACTCGGGGGCGTTGCAGCGCCGGATCGAGGCGCTGCCGGGCGTTTCCGGCGCGGACGTTGACGTTCGCCTGCCCGGCCGGATCACCGTGACCCTGCGCGAGGAGGCGCCCGCATTCGTCTGGCGCACCTCGGCGGTGCAGCTGGTCGGCGCGGCGAGCGGCGGAATCATCGGGCAGGTCGCGCGCGACGCCGCGCTGCCCGATGAGCTGGGTGCGCTGCCGTTCATCGATGATCGGCGCCGCGTGAGCCGCGACCTGACGCTCGGCGACAGCATCGATCCCGGCGCGCTGGGCATCGCCATCGAGCTGGCGCGGATGGATCCCGCCGCCCTCGGATCCACGACCAACGGCCTCACGGTCCATATCGACGAGGAGTTCGGCTTCGTCCTCGACTCCGAGCAACCGGCGTGGAGCGCGGCCTTCGGGGTCTACGGCATGGATCCGGAGATGACGCAGGATCCGGAGAGGCGCATCGAGCGGCAGGTGGCCGGCGTGCGGACACTGTTCAGTGAGCAGTCCGAGGCGGGCATCGGCTGGTTGGATGTTCGGAATCCGGGAAGGGTATATTGGCGACCGCAGGGGTAGGGCGGGCGGTGCCATCGGTCCATCCGTACGAACCCGCCAACGAAACGCCATCGAGGCGCTCCTCCATGTGGCTCCCACTCATCGGCCTTGCGCTCGGCGTGGTGCTCGGCCTGGTGCTCGACGTCAACGTCAGCCCGGACCTGGCGCGCTATTCGGCGGTCGGCATCCTGGCCGGGCTGGACTCGGTGCTGGGCGCCATCCGAGCGGAGCTCGACGGCCATTACGACAACCGCGTCTTCGTCTCGGGCTTCGTCACCAACGCCCTCGTCGCCGTTGCGCTGACGTTCGTCGGTGATCGACTCGGGATCGACCTGTATCTCGTCGCGCTGTTCGCCTTCGGGCTGCGCATCTTCCAAAACGTGGCGCTCATTCGGCGACACTTCCTGTAGGCTCGAACACCCCGTCGCGCTCGCGCGGCCGCTCATGGAGGCAACTTGGACAGGGAATCGGTCCTCGTCGGTATCGATGCCGGCACGACCAAGGTGACGACGCTCATCGGTGAGGTGAGCCGCACCGGCGACGTGAACATCATCGGCTACGGCATCGCCGAATCGGTCGGGATGAAGAAGGGCATGGTCGCCAACATCGACCAGACCGTGCATTCGATCGCGTCGAGCGTCGAGAAGGCCGAGCGGCTCTCCGGCTACAAGATCGGATCGGCCTTCGTCGCGGTGGGTGGCAGCCACATCAGCAGCCAGAACAGCCGTGGCGTGGTGGCCGTCTCGGGGCACAAGCGCGAGGTGAGCCGCGAGGATGTCGCGCGCGCGACCGACGCCGCCAAGGCGGTCAGCGTGCCCTCGAACCGCGAGATGCTGCACGTCCTGCCGCGTGGCTACATCGTCGACGGCCAGGAGGGAATCAAGGACCCACTGGGCATGAGCGCGGTGCGCCTGGAGGTCGAGACGCACATCGTGGCCGGGGCCGCGACGAGCATCCAGAACCTGACCAAGTGCATCACCGGCGCGAACGTCCAGATCGACGAGCTGGTCATCAGCTCATTGGCGGCGGCAGAGGCGACGCTGACCGACACCGAGAAGGAGCTCGGCGTGCTGGTCGTCGACATCGGCGGCGGCACGACCGACATCGCGATCTTCGTCGACGGAGCGATCTACCACAGCGCCGTGCTGCCGGTGGGTGGCATCAACGTGACGAACGACGTGGCCATCGGTCTGCGCACCAGCCTCAACCTGGCCGAGGAGATCAAGAAGAAGCACGGCAGCGCCAACCTGGCCGATATCGCACCCGAGGAGCTGCTCAACGTGGCGGTGCTCGGCGAGAGTGGCGGCCAGACGATCCAGCGCCGCAAGCTGAGCGAGATCATCGAGGCGCGCATGAGCGAGATCTACAGCCTCATCCGCGAAGAGGTGAAGCGCTCCGGGCACGCCGGCATGCTTCCGGCGGGCGCGGTGCTGACCGGCGGCGGCGCCCGCCTCGATGGCGCCACCGAGCTCGCGCGCGATGTGCTCGAGATGCCGGTGCGCATCGGGTCGCCACAGGGCGTGGGCGGGCTGATGGACCAGCTCGGCAACCCCGCCTTCAGCACGCCGATCGGGCTTCTGCTGTGGGGCGCCAACCACCTGGGTGCCGAACCGATCAGCTTCGGCAACGGCAGCCCCGCCGGCGCCGGGCTCGGGCGAATCGGCGACTGGGTCCGCGGGCTCTTCCCGGGCTGAGCGCATGATCATCCGCAGCCTCGACGGCGTCATCGGCACCGATCGCGATCTCGCCGGCGGCGGCTGGCGCAGCCGGCGCCTTCTCCTCGCCGGGGACGGGATGGGCTACTCGCTGAACGACACCGTGGTGGCGGCCGGCGAGGAGCTGACGCTGGAGTATCGGCACCACCTCGAAGCCTGCTATTGCGTCGAGGGCGAGGCCACCGTCACCGACCTCGCGACCGGCGAAGAGCATCGCATCGCGCCGGGGACGCTCTATGCGCTCGACCGCCATGATCGGCATCGGCTGCGGACGGAGCACGGCGTGCGCCTCGTGTGCGTCTTCAATCCGCCGCTCACCGGCAGCGAGCCGCACGTCGACGGCGGCTATCTGCCCGCGGAGTGATGGTCGGGGACAGCTGAGCGCGGCCGTCCACACCGCGCCATCGGTGTTGTGGACAACTCGGCCCTCTGATTGTGGAAAAACCCCCGACGCAGGCGGTGCGCGATCGGTAGAATCGGTCAAACCCGCGAGCGCCGGGTTTCCACCTCCATTGCGCAGGAGAACCACCCGCCATGCCGCTCCGGTCTGATTCCGAGAACTTCGCCCTCATCAAGGTCATTGGTGTCGGTGGCGGTGGCAGCAACGCTGTCAACCGGATGATTCGCGCCGAGATGATGGGCGTCGAGTTCATCAGCGTGAACACCGACGCACAGGCGCTGCTGCAGAGCGACGCGCCGCACAAGATCCGCATCGGCGACAAGATGACGCGGGGCCTCGGCGCCGGCGCCGACCCGGGCGTCGGGCAGCGCGCCGCGGAGGAGGACTCCGAGAAGATCTACGAGGCGCTCAAGGACGCCGACATGATCTTCATCACCGCCGGCATGGGCGGCGGCACCGGTTCGGGCGCCGCGCCGGTCATCGCCGAGATCGCCAAGGACCTCGGCTCGCTGACCGTCGGCGTCGTGACGAAGCCGTTCAGCTTTGAGGGGATGCGTCGCAAGCTCGTCGCCGAGCAGTACACCGAGCTGCTCAAGGAGAAGGTCGACACCCTCATCACCATCCCCAACGATCGGCTGCGCGAGGTGGTCGACAAGAAGACCAGCATCGTCGACGCGTTCCGCGTGGTGGACGACGTCCTGCGCCAGGGCGTGCAGGGCATCAGCGATCTCATCACGGTGCCCGGCCTCATCAACCTCGATTTCGCCGACGTCAAGACGATCATGCGCGACGCCGGCAGCTCGATGATGGGCATCGGCATCGGTACCGGCGAGAACCGCGCCGTCGACGCGGCCCGCGCGGCGGTCATGAGTCCGCTGCTGGAGGTCAACATCCAGGGTGCGCGGGGGATCCTCTTCAACGTCACCGGTGGCAGCGACCTCGGCCTGTTCGAGGTCAATGAGGCGGCCGAGGTGATCAAGGAGGCGGCCGACGCGGAGGCCAACATCATCTTCGGCACCGTCATCGACGATCGCATGCACGACGAGGTGAAGGTCACCGTCATCGCGACCGGATTCGACGGCTCGCGCAAGCTGCAGACTGGACGTCGCGAGTCGGGCGGGTTGAAGGAGAGCCTGGACGATCGCAGCCGCGAGATCCTGGCCGAGATCGAGCGCGAGCGCCAGCAGCAGCAGGCGCTCCAGGATCAGATGCCGGAGCCGTCGCCCTTCGCGCGCACGTCGGAGCCGACCGAGGTGCGCCAGTCGGAGCGCCAGCCGCTTCCCGTGCGACCTAACCTGGACCGCCCCTCGTACGGCGAGACGGACCTCGACATCCCGAGCTTCCTGCGCCGCAAGAACGACTGACCGATGGGCGTGCGCTGCCCGCGCCTGCCCCGCGAAGACCGATGAGCCCCGGCGACGCCGCCGGGGCTTCGTCGTAGGATCGAGCACGTGACGATGCCGGCAGCCGATGAGATCGCCGAGCGCGCCGTGGAGCTGCGCGGCCGCGTCGATGCTGTCGCCGAGCGCGCCGGGCGCGACCCCGCCACGGTCCGCATCCTGGCGGTGACCAAGACCTGGCCCGTCGAGGTCTGCCGCGCGGCGTTGGCCGCGGGGCTGCCGATGCTCGGCGAGAACCGCGTCCAGGAGGCGGAGGCCAAGGTCGCGGCGCTGCCGGACGCGGAGTGGCATCTCGTCGGAAGCCTGCAGTCGAACAAGGTGCGCCGTGCCGTCGCCGCCTTCGACGTCATCCATTCGATCGATTCGAATGCGCTCGTGGAGCGCGTCGAGCGAGCCGCGCACGACGCCCGCCGCCGGCCGCGCATCCTGCTGCAGGTCAACACCACGGCGGAGCCGCAGAAGGGCGGGCTCGTGGCCGGCGAGGCACTCGCGCCGGCGCTCCTCGCGGCGCTGCGGAACCTCCGCCACGCCCAGCCGGTGGGTCTCATGACGATCGGCCGTGCCGGCGGCGATGCGCACGAGCCGTTCGCCGCGCTGCGCCGCCTGCGCGACGAGCTGGAGCAGCGCGCCGGGGTGCCGCTGCCCGAGCTGTCGATGGGCATGAGCGCCGACTGGCAGGCCGCCGTGCGCGAGGGCGCCACCCTGCTGCGCATCGGGACGGCGCTCTTCGGCGGGCGGCCGGCCTGAGGCGACCGCACCTATACTGCCCGACGTGCCGGACGTCCTGAACAACTTTCTTCAGCTGCTCGTCTACGCGCTGTGGGGCCTGCTGATCGTGCGCGTCGTGATCAGCTGGACGTCGCCCGCCGGAGGCGGCGCCTTCGCGGCGTTCATCTACAGCGCCACCGAACCGATCCTGGCCCCGATCCGGCGCTTCCTGCCGCCGTCGCGTGGCGTCGACTGGTCGCCCCTGGTGGCGATGCTGCTGATCGGGATCGTGCTGCGCTTCGTGACACGCCTCTGACGCGCCGCCGCCGAACTCCGGGGTGTTTGTCCACCGAGCGGAGCGGCGGCTATACTGCCGCTCCCGCGGTGGGCGATTGGCTCAGCTGGTTAGAGCGCACGGTTCACATCCGTGAGGTCACTGGTTCGAATCCAGTATCGCCCACCATTTCCTTCATCCTCGAAGGATCGCCGACATGCCCCTGGTCGACCGCCTACGGCGGCTGCGCATCCTCGAGCCGCTGGCCGAGCGCGACTATCGCTACCTGACCATCGGCTCCACGATCTCGCTCGTCGGCGACGGGTTCTTCTACGTGGCGCTGGCGTGGCAGGTGTACGAGCTGTCAAACGTGCCGACGGCGCTGTCGCTGGTGGGCCTGGCGTGGACGCTGCCGCTCGTCCTGTTCGTCGTGATCGGCGGGGTGGCATCGGACCGCTACGATCGGCGCCGGGTCATGATCGTCGCCGACCTGGGACGCGCCGTGACGGTCGGGCTGATCGGGACCCTCTCGGTGCTCGGCGTGCTCGAGCTGTGGCACGTCGTCGGGCTCATCGCCTTCGTCGGCGTGGGTGACGCATTCTTCAACCCAGCCTCGACCGCGATCGTTCCCGATCTGCTCGCCGAGGAGCGCCTGCCCCAGGCGAATGCCCTGAACGGCGCGTTGCGACCCCTCACCCTGCGGCTCATCGGTCCCGCCCTGGCGGGATTCATCGTCGCGGCCGTCGGGCCCGGATGGGCCTTCGTGGCCGATGGTGGCAGCTTCCTAGCATCGGCCCTGGCGATCGGCATGATCGCCAGCCGCCGTCACCTCGTGGAGCGCCCCGTGTCGGGGATGCGGCAGACGTTCAGCGAGATCGGCGAGGGCTTCGCCTTCGTGCGTGCCAACGCGTGGTGCTGGGCAACGCTGCTGGCCGCGATGATGAGCCTGCTCGTCTTCTTCGGCCCGGTCGAGGTGCTCCTGCCGTTCATCGTCAAGAACGGGCTCGGCATGGGGCCCGAGGCGCTCGGCGCGATCTTCGCCTTCGGCGGGATCGGATCGGTGGTCACCGCGGTCGCGGTGGGCCAGCTGGGGCTGCCACGACGCTGGATCACGGTCATGTACGCCGCCTGGTCCATCGGCGTGGCGCTGATGGCGGTCTACGGCCTGATGACCGAGCTGTGGCATGCCCTCGTCGCGAGCCTCGTGATCCATGGGCTCTTCGAGATCGGGCAGATCACCTGGACCACCATGCTGCAGCAGCTCGTGCCGCGCGGCCTGCTCGGCAGGGTGTCGAGCCTGGACTGGATGGTCTCGACCGGCCTCGTGCCGATCTCGTTCGCGCTGACCGGTCCGATCGCGGACGCCATCGGCGTGCGCGTCACCATGGTCGGCGCGGCGCTCCTCGGCGGGGTGCTGATGGGCGTACTGCTCTTCGTGCCCGGCGTGCGCGACCCCGAGCAGCGCGGGCTGCGCCAGCTGTCGCCCGGTGGGGAGCTCCTGGCGGCGGGCGACCGATGACCAACATTCCGGTGGGCAACAGCGCCGCGCCCGACGAGGTCCGGCGCATGTTCGATCGCATCGCGCCGGTGTACGACGCCATGAACACGCTCATGACGGCCGGCATCGATGCCCGATGGCGCCGCGACGCGATCCTTGCGGCGCGGCTCGAGCCCCGGATGCGCGCGCTCGACGTGGCCTGCGGGACCGGGATGCTGACCCGCGCAGCGGCGTGGCGCGTCGGCCGCGACGGGCAGGCGGTCGGCGTCGATGTGAGCGAGGGCATGCTGCGCCGCGCACGAAGATGGCGCCCACCCGCCGAGGCCGCTGTTCCCGATTTCGTGGCGGGCGACGCGCTCGAGCTGCCGTTCGATGACGGGCAGTTCGACGCGGTCACCGTGGGTTTTGGGCTGCGCAACATGCCCGACTACCGCGCCGCGTTGGCCGAGATGCGCCGTGTGGCGCTGCCGGGTGGACGGGTCGTGGTGCTGGAGATCGCCGTGCCGCGTGCCGGTGCCGCGAGCGTGCTGTTCCGCACCTGGTTCGAGCGTATCGTGCCGCGCCTCGGCCGCCTGGCCGGCGGAGGCGGCGCGTACCGCTATCTTCCGACCAGCGTGCTGCGCTATCCGCCGCCCGAGGCGATCGCCGAGCAGATGCGCGAGGTTGGCCTGGAGCCCGTGCGCTGGCGCTGGCTGATGAGCGGCATGGCGACCCTGCACGTCGGCCGCCGCGCCTGAGCCATGCGCATCGCGATCGTCGCGGAGTCGTACCTGCCGTACGTGTCGGGCGTGACCGTCTCGACCGAGACGCTGGCCCGGGGCCTCGGGGCGCGTGGCAATGCCGTGCTCGTCGTCGCACCGCGTCCGGCCCGCGGCACCCTCGTCGGCAGCGCCGGGGCGCCCGGCCCGGAGCCCTCCTACGCCTGGCTGCCGTCCTACCAGCTGCCCGTCGCGGCACCGCGCGGCTACCGGATGCCGCTCCCGCTGCCCAGCCGGGCGCTCGATCGCGTGGTGGCATTCGCGCCGGAGATCGTCCACGTCCAATCGCCCTTCGTCGCCGGCGCCATCGGCCGCGCCATCGCTCGGCGCAGTGGGGCACGGCTCGTCTTCACCCACCACACGCGCTTCGCAGCCTATCGCCACTACCTTGGAGCGCTGCGCAGGCCGGCCGGCGCCATGCTCGAACGCCACCTGCACCGCTTCTGGGCCGCCTGCGACGCGGTGGTGGCGCCTGCCGACGACCTCGCCGCCGAGATCCGTGCGCGACTGCCCGCCGGGTCGCGCACCGTGGTGCGCGTCATCCCGACCGGCATCGACGTCGCGGCGATCAGCAGCATCCCGTCACGTGATGCGCGTCCGCTCGCCGGCTGGGCGCCCGAGGCGATCGTGGTCGCCAGCCTTGGGCGGCTGGCGCCCGAGAAGAGTGTCGAGCTGCTGATCGAGGCCGTTGCGCTGGCCGCCGACACCGAGCCGCGGCTGCGCCTGGTGCTCGTCGGTGATGGACCGGCACGCGCCGTCCTCGAGCGCGAAGCGGCCGCGCGGCTGCCGCAGCGGGCCTGGTTCGGCGGCGCGCTGCCGCGGCCCGAGGCCCTGGCCCTGCTGCGCGGCGCGGATCTCTTCGGTTTCGCCTCGAGCACCGAGACGCAGGGTCTCGTGCTGGCCGAGGCGCTGGCCAGTGGCCTCCCGGTCGTCGCGCTCGACGGCCCCGGGGTGCGTGACTCGGTGCGTCACGACGTGGACGGCCTCGTGGTACGGCGCGACGGGCTCCCGGCTGCGGCGCTGGGCGCCGCCATGGCGACGCTCGCCGGCGACGATGGCCGGCGCGCGCAGCTGGCCGTAGCTGCCACGGCGGGCGCCGGCCGCTTCGACGTGACGGCACGCATCGGCGAGGTCGAGGCCCTCTATCGATCGCTGGGCTGATCGAAGCGCGGAAACCCTTGCAGGCTGGCCGTTGCGGCGTATGATGCAGCCATGCGAGTGAGTCAGGTAGCCCGCTATCTTTCGTTTCCGTCGATCACCTTCAGCTCGGGAGGTCGTGCCGCGCACAAGCCACGTCTGGGGTTGATCGGACCGACCACGGTTTTCCACGCATCGCGGCGCTCGATCACGCGCATCGCCACGGTGGGTGCCCTGCGACCGGAGACGAGCCGATTCCGCTTCCCCGCGATGGGCCGGCCCGGTCGGGTTCGCACGCATCGCCGCTCGCTGCCCCAGGGCCTGCCGCGCGCAAATCGAACCTGAACCGCGGCGCGTGCCTGGCCTTCGGAACGCCCGCGCCACGTCGGCCGGTGGCGTCATCCATCGGTCGCAGGGTGACCTGATCGAGGTCGTCCTCGTCCATCGGCGCAAGCCGGTGCTCTGGGCCCTGCCCAAGGGGACGCCGGACAGCGGTGAGACGCTGGAGGAGACGGCGCTGCGCGAGGCGCGCGAGGAGACTGGCCTGCGGGTCGAGATCGAGGAACCGCTGCGCACCATCTTGTACGCCTTCGTGCGTCGCAACGTGCGCTTCCACAAGACCGTTCATTTCTTCCTGATGCGCCCCGTCGGCGGGGCACTCGAGGAGCATGACGCGGAGTTCGACGAGGCGCGCTGGGTCCAGCTCGAGGAGGCGCGCGAGCTGCTCAGCTACCCGACCGAGAAGCTCGTCGTGGAGCGTGCCGCGGAGGTCCTGCACGAACGCGCCGGGTCGGCAAGGGCCAGCGCATGACGCAGGCGGTGCTGCGCGAGACGCCCCTGACCGATGCCCACCGCGCGCTCGGCGCGCGGATCGTGCCGTTCGCCGGATACGCCATGCCGGTGCAGTACGCCTCGATCCTCGAGGAGCACCGCACCGTGCGCGGCGCCGCGGGAATCTTCGACCTGTCGCACATGGGCGAGCTCGCGATCAGTGGTCCGGAGGCGACCGAGTTCCTGCGCTACGCGCTTGTCTCCGACCCGGCGGCGCTCGAGCTCGGACAGGCGCAATACTCGATGGCCTGCACCGATGCCGGCGGCATCATCGACGACCTCATCTGCTACCGGACCGAGGAAGGCTATCTCGTCGTCTGCAACGCCTCCAATCATGACGCGGTCCTCGGTCAGCTCAGCGCCCTCGTGGCACTTGGCGACTGGGACGCGAAGCTCCAGGATCGCAGCGACGCCACGGGCCTCGTGGCGCCCCAGGGCCCGCGCGCCGCGGAGATCCTGGCCGGCCTGACCGACCTGGACCTGGATGCGATCGGCAACTACCGCGCGGCGCGCGGATCGGTGGCCGGCGTCCCATGCCTCGTGGCGCGCACCGGCTACACCGGCGAGGACGGCTTCGAGCTGTTCGTCGACGCACGGCGCACGCGGCAGGTCTGGGACGCGCTGCTGGCGGCGGGGGAGCCGCTCGGCATGCGGCCGTGCGGCCTGGGCGCGCGCGATACGCTGCGCCTCGAGGCCGGCATGCCCCTCTACGGCAACGAGCTCGACCGGCATACGAACCCGTACGAGGCCAACCTGGGCCGCGTGGTGAAGCTGGACAAGGGTGAGTTCGTGGGACGCGAGGCGCTCGCCGCGGTGCAGGCGGCCGGTCCCGTGCGCAAGCTCATCGGCCTGGTCATGCGCGAGCCGGCCATCCCGCGCCAGGGGTACCCGGTGCGCGTCGACGGCGAGGAGGTCGGCGTGGTGACGAGCGGCACGCAGAGCCCCACCCTCGGGGAGCGGATCGCGATGGCGTATGTGCCCGTCGGGGCTGCCGGCATCGGGCTCGAGGTGGAGGTCGTGGTTCGCGATCGTCCGTACCGGGCGGAGCAGGTAAAGTTGCCCTTCTACCGTCGGGCCCGCTGATCCATCGGCTCCGACCGTCGAAGATCGCACGAGGACAGTTGACGCCCCATGGTCCCGGAAGAGCTCCGCTATTCCAAGGAGCACGAGTGGGTACGCCTCGACGGCACGAGCGCCACGATCGGCATCACGAGCTACGCCGCCGATGAGCTTGGCGACATCGTCTTCGTCGAGCTGCCCGAGGTCGGCAGCAGCCTGAGCCAGCTGAGCAGCTTCGGCGTCGTCGAGAGCGTGAAGGCGGTGAGCGACCTCTATGCGCCGCTCAGCGGCACGGTCGTGGAGATCAACGACGCCCTGAACGAGTCGCCGGAGCTGCTGAACAGTGACGCGTTCGGCGACGGCTGGATCCTGCGCGTCGAGCTGAGCGCGCCCGACGAGGTCGAGACGCTGCTCGACGCGGCCGGCTACCGGGAGCTGACCGAGGGCTGATGGCCTACACCCCGCACACAGATCGCGACCGGCAGCGCATGCTCGCCGTGGTGGGCGTGGCGACCGTCGACGAGCTCTTCGACGACATTCCGCCCGCCGTACGTTCGCAGCGTTTCGAGATCCCGCCGCCGCTGACCGAGCAGGAGGTGCGCGCCGAGCTTTCCCGGCTCGCCGGCCGGAATCGGCTGGCGCAGATCAGCTTCATGGGCGCGGGTGCGTATCGCCACCTGGTTCCCGCCGTGGTGGGTGAGGTGATCGGCCGTCCCGAGTTCGCGACGAGCTACACGCCGTACCAGCCCGAGGTGAGCCAGGGCACGCTGCAGAGCATCTACGAGTTCCAGTCGCTCATCTGTGAGCTGACCGGGATGGAGATCGCGACGGCGAGCCACTACGACGGCGCCACCGCGACCGCCGAGGCGGCGCTGATGGCGTGTCGCCTGACGCGGCGCGAGCGTGTCGTGGTCTCGGCCGCGGTCGCCACCGACGTGCGCCGGGTGCTCGCAACGTACTGCTCCGGACCTGGCATCGAGGTCGTCGAGCTGCGCGCCGACACGGCCGAGGGCGGCAGCGGCCTGACGGATCTCGAGACCGCCCGCGCATTGACCGATGCCTCGGTGGCCTGCATCGTCGTCGCGCAGCCGAACGGCTTCGGCGGCATCGAGCCGATGGGCGAGCTTGCCGAGATCGCGCATGCCGCCGGCGCGCAGCTCGTGGCCGTCGTGGAGCCGACCTCGCTGGCGCTGCTCGCTCCGCCCGGCAGCTACGGCGCCGACATCGTGGCGGCCGAGGGCCAGCCGCTGGGGATCCCACTCTCGTACGGCGGCCCGTACGTCGGCCTGATGGCGGCGCGCGCCGAGCTGGTGCGCCAGATGCCGGGGCGCCTCGTCGGAGCGACCCGGGACGCGGAGGGGCGCAAGGGCTATGTCCTCACGCTCCAGGCGCGCGAGCAGCACATCCGGCGCGAGAAGGCGGCGAGCAACATCTGCACCAACCAGGCGCTCTGCGCCCTGGCCGCGACGACCTATCTCGCGGCCGTTGGCCCCGAGGGACTGCGCGAGGTCGCGGAGCTGTCCGCCATCCAGGCGCGACACCTCGCCGCGACGCTCGAGGAACGCGGCCTGGGGCGCCGGCGTTTCGCGGCGCCGTACTTCGCGGAGGTTGCGATGGTCGTGCCCGACGCCGCACGCCGCCACGCGACGCTGGCCGAGCAGGGCATCGTGGCCGGATACCTCCTCGAGCGCGATGATCCGACGCTGCGCGATACGCTGCTGTTCGCCTGCACCGAGCTGACGACCGACGCCGAGATCGGCGCGCTGGCAGACGCGCTGGAAGCTTCGGCGTGAGCGTCGTCGAGCGCGACGCGTCTCGCGCCCCTGATCACGACCCGAGCGGACGCGGCGGCGCCTTCCGCTCGCCGGCGGCCGAGGCGGGGGAGCTGCGCGTGGTCGAGCCTCTCATCTTCGAGCGCTCGCAGCCGGGGCGTCGCGGCGTCCGCTTCCCGGGGGCATCCGATGCCGCGCGCGCCGCGGCCGCGGGCCAGCCGCCGATCCCCGACGCTGCGCGTCGCGAGGCGCTGCCGCGCCTGCCCGAGGTGAGCGAGCTGGACCTTCTGCGGCACTACAACCGCCTGGCACATCTCAACTTCGCGATCGACCTGAACTTCTACCCGCTGGGCTCGTGCACCATGAAGTACAACCCCAAGGTCAACGAGTGGGCGGCGCGCCTGCCCGGCCTCGCCGAGTCGCACCCGAACGATCCCGATGCCATCGCCCAGGGCAGCCTCGAGCTGCAGTGGCTGCTGTCGGAGCTGCTCGCCGAGATCAGCGGCTTCGACGCGGTCAGCCTGCAGCCCGCCGCCGGCGCGCACGGGGAGCTGACCGGGATGCTGATGACGCGTGCCTACCATCGGTCTCGCGGGGAAGGGGAACAGCGCACGAAGGTCCTGGTGCCCGACAGCGCGCACGGCACGAACCCGGCGACCGCCACGATGGTCGGCTACAGCGCGGTCACGATCCCCTCGAACGAGCGCGGCGGCATCGGGCTCGACGCCCTGCGCGCGGCGCTCGGGCCGGACACCGCCGCGCTCATGATCACGAATCCTTCGACGCTGGGCATCTTCGAGGACCAGATCGACCAGGTCATCGCCGCGGTACACGAGGCGGGAGCCATCGCCTACATGGACGGTGCCAACCTGAACGCCATCCTGGGCCGCTTCCGCCCTGGCGAGGCCGGCTTCGACGTCATGCATTTCAACCTGCACAAGACGTTCAGCACGCCGCACGGCGGGGGCGGTCCGGGATCGGGCCCGGTCGGCGTGGGCGCGCGGCTCGAGCCATTCCTGCCGCGCCCGCTGCCGGTCCTGGTCGAGGGAGACCCCGCCGAGGTGCGGGCCAACGCGTGGGCCGGCCGCAGCACGCCCGGCGCGCGGTTCGCACTCGAACATGACCGCCCCCACAGCATCGGCAAGGTGCGCTCGTTCATGGGCAACTTCGGGATGCACCTGCGCGCCTACACGTACATCCGCAGCAACGGCGCCGACGGGCTGCGGGAGATCAGCGACGACGCCGTGCTGGCGGCCAACTACCTGCGCGTCCGGTTGGCCGATGCGTTCGACCTGCCCTACGACCGCGTCTGCAAGCACGAGGTCGTGTTCAGCGGCCGGCGCCAGAAGCGCG
>JBDTNK010000036.1:0-21174 GCA_039933775.1 Chloroflexota bacterium
GCGCTCGAGCTCAACTGCGACGCGGCGACCGCCTCGGCGATCGAGCTCGGAGCCCGGCTGCATGACATGGGCCGGGGCGACCCGCTGCACGGCATGCGGCTCGTGGACGACGTCGTCGGATGGGGCCACGCTCCGGGAAGCGAGGAGCTCGGTACCGCCGCGGACACCCTGGGTGATCACATCGTGGCCGCGGCGCATGCCTACGACGTCCTCATGGCCGAGGATGGCAGCGCCCCGGCCGGCCGTCGCGACGCCGTCGATGCGATCCGGCAGCGTCCCGACCTTGCAAGCGAGGTGGTCGAGGCGCTCGAGCGCGTGGTCGGTGGTCACGCCACCCCCGAGGCACACCGACGCCACGTGGACGAGGTCTCCGGCGCCGCCTGACGCACCGATGGCCACGGTTCGCCCGTTGGCCGCGATATCATCGACCGGCTCATGCCGATCTCCCGCGCACTGCTGCGGCGTGCCCCGACTTCGCTCCTGGCAGCCGCTCTGCTGCTCGCGGCGTGCAGCGCCACGACCGAGCCGGACCCATCCGACGGTTCCGCCGCATCGCCGGTCCTGAGCGTGGCGCCGACCGCCAGCCCGACCGCGACGCCGACGCCGGAGTCCACGCCCACGTACACCAACCCGCCCGACGCCGAGCTTTTGGCGCTCATCCCCGACGCCGCGGGCGGCGCGACCGTCGCCAAGCCGAGCGTCGATCAATACGGACTCACCCCGGGCGACATCGGCGCGGTCTTCGGCGACGTCGGTCTTCATTTCAGATCGCTGGCACTCGCCTACATCGAGCAGCCGCGGCTCTCCCTGTATGCCATGCGCATGGATGGACCGATGGCGACGACCGCCGACCTCGAGCCGCACCTGGCGGAGATCGGGCGCTATGTCGGGATCGCGGGCCTGGATCGAAAGCCGTGGTCGGAGGCGGTCGTCGCTGATCGCGAGGTGTGGCAGCGTCCCGAGGACAACGCCACCGCGGCCGGCACGATGATCTACACCTGGATCGCCGACGACCTCGTGTTTCTCATGATCGGCGTCGACGACACGGTGAACCGGGCGCTGGTCGCCGCGCTGCCGGGCGTCCCGGCCCCCACGCCTTTGCCGTCGCCGTCGCCCGCATCGGTTGCTCCGGTGGCCCCGCCGGCGGCGTCACCCGCGGGCTAGGATTGCCGCGATGATCAGCCGGATCGCCTACGGCATCAGCATCCTTGGCACGATCCTGACACTCGTGCTGCGCGTCGTGGGCGCGGACGAGACGCTCACCTTCGGCGTCGCGGCGATCACGATCCTGGGACTGGCCTTCACGCTCGGCCACGCCACCGAGCAGCTCGGCGCGGTCGCCGGGCCACGGATCGGCGGCATCATGAATGCCACGGTCGGCAATATCGGCGAGCTGATCATCGCCGGCTTTCTGATCGCCGATGGGCAGATCGGGATCGTGCATGCCTCGATCACCGGGTCGATCGTCGGGAACCTGCTCCTGGTGCTCGGCGCTTCGCTGCTCGTCGGCGGGCTGCGCAACGGCATCCAGCACTACGATTCGCAGCTGACCGGCATGAACGCCGCGTCGCTCATCCTCGCCACCATCGGGCTCGTGGTGCCGGCCACGTTCGCATTCCTCATCGGCGCCGGCGAGGGGACCCGTCCCGGCGATCCCGGCTTCGGCCGCATCGAGGCGCTGACCGTGGGCGTCGCGATCCTGCTGCTCATCACCTACGTGGCGCAGACGTGGTTCTTCCTGCGCTCATCCGACTCGCCCGACACGGCGCACGCCGGCGAGGTGGCTGCCGTTGCCGAGCACGCGGCGTGGAGCTGGAAGCACTCGCTGGCCGTGCTCATCGCATCGGCTGCGGCGCTCACCATGGCCAGCGAGGTGCTCGTCCACAACCTCGAGCCGGCGGCGGCGGCCCTGGGCCTGCCCGACCTGTTCATCGGCATCATCATCATCCCGCTGATCGGCAACCTGGCCGAGCACATCGTGGGCGTGACGCTGGCCTACAAGAACAAGATGGACTTCAGCCTCGTCACCAGCATCGGCTCGGCGACGCAGATCGCGCTCTTCGTGACGCCGCTCCTCGTCTTCTTTGGACTCCTCGTGGGCCAGCCGCTCTCGCTCGTCTTCACCCCGCTCGAGGTCGTGGGCGTGGGCGTGGGCGTCTTCATCGCCAGCTACATCGCACTCGACGGACGCTCGAACTGGGTCGAGGGCCTGCAGCTGATCAGCGTCTACCTCATCGTGGCCATCGCCTTCTTCTTCCTGGGATAGCGGGGCGCAGCCTGATCCGGGCCAGCGTCGCCGGTCGTTGCGGCTGCCGCCCGCGTGATCACCCCGTGACCGAAACAGCGCTCGGGACCGGGCTCGCCGGTCGTTCGGTCAGCGGGTGACACGTTCAGCCGCTGCGCCTCCGGAATCTGGTCGGAACCGCTGTCTCGTCCGCTGTTTCGGTCACGCGGTGACAACGCCACGGGACTCAAGGCGCTTCCCGCGCTCGAAGCGCGGGGTGCGGAAGGAGCGCCACGCGGTCGTGGGCGGGTGGCCCTCGGAAGCTCCCTCGCGCGACCTTGGTGCCCGATTCTGCTGTGAATGGGACGGCCGGGACGTTGGAGCTACCCGCCATGGCATTCACTCCAGAATGAAACCAGGCCGAAACGGAGGCGAACCCGGCCAAACGGCCCCGGTTCATTCAGCCATGAATGAGACGGCCGGGAAGTTGGAGCTACCCGCCGCTTGATTCGGTGGTGAATCACGGAGGACCTGCGGCTGGCGCCCGGACGTTTCCGCAGGCCGCATCGGGGCTGCAGGCGGCCTGCGGGTATCATCGGGGGCCATGCTGCGCCTGCCCTCGGCGATCGTGACCGCCGCCTGGCTCCGCGACCACGCCGATCATCCTGAGCTGCGGATCGTCGACGTGCGCTGGTCGCTCGGCGGACCGCCCGGGCGCCGCGCGTACGAGCAGGGCCACCTGCCGGGCGCGATCTTCCTGGATCTTGACACCGAGCTGGCGGCCGACCCGAGCATCGGTCCGGGGCGCCATCCGTTGCCAGGTGCCAGCGCCCTCGCAGACGCGCTGGGCGCACACGGCATCGGCGATGAGCACACCGTCGTTGCGTACGACGATGCGGGTGGCAGCGTGGCATCCCGGCTGTGGTGGCTCTTTCGCCATTGGGGCCACGACGCGGCGGTCCTGGACGGCGGGCTTCGCGCATGGACAGATGCCGACGGCGCCCTCACGACCGCGGCCCCGGACCATCCGGCTGCGACCTGGACGCCCGGCGTCGCACGCGACGACGTCGTGGATGCCGGCGAGCTGGTGCGTCGGCGTGACGCGGGCCGGCCGATCATCGACGCGCGTGCCGCCGAGCGGTACCGCGGCGAGGTCGAGCCGGTCGACGCGCGCCCGGGCCACATACCCGGCGCACGCTCGGCCCCGTGGGCAGGCAACCTGGACGCGACCGGCCGCTTCCTGTCGTCACCGGAGCTGGCCAAGCGCTACGCCGCGCTGAGCGCGGGACCGGCCAGCGAGCCGGTGGCCTACTGCGGATCGGGCGTGAACGCCACGCACGCGCTGCTGGCCATGCACCTGGCGGGTATCGAGGGCACGCTGTACGAGGGCAGCTGGTCGGACTGGGCGTCGCACGACGAGCTGCCGGCAGCCATCGGTCCGCAGGAGGCATAGGCCATGCTCGACGACACCGAGGCCGGCGACCGCATCGGGCGCAAGCGCGACCGGCTGGCGCGCATGCTGGCGGTGGTCTCGATTCTCTACTCGCGCGGCAACGACGACGCGGGCGTGCCGGTCAAGGAGATCGCGCGCCTGACCGGCATGACCGAGCGCACCGTGTATCGGGACATCCGCGCCCTGGAGGACGAGCTCGGCGTACCGATCTTCCAGGCGGGGCGCGGCCGGTACGGCATCGAGCGGCGCTTCTTCCTGCCGCCGCTGGCGCTCAGCGTGCCGGAGGCGATCGTCCTCTTCCTGGCGGCGCGGCTCATCACTCGCTGGAGCGACGAGTACGACGCGGCGGTGGTCAGCGCCTTCACCAAGATCGCGCATGCCCTGCCGCAGCCGATCGCGCGGCACGTCGACGCCGCGATGCTCGCCGTGCACGCCCAGGGGCCGAACGAGCCGTACACCCGCACCTTCGCCACCGTGGCCCGCGCCTGGGCCGATGGCCGGATCCTGGAGCTGACCTACGAGGCTCCGTCGCGCGAGGCGAAGCGCACGCGCTTCCACCCCTACTTCCTGGAGCCGTGGGCGGCCGGGCGCAGCGTCTACCTCATCGGGCATGACGAGACCGCGGACGCGATGCGCACCTACAAGGTCGAGCGCATCACCGCCGCCACGCTCACGAACGACCGCTACGAGATCCCGACGGATTTCGATCCTGACCGATGGCTCGAGAACTCGTGGGGCATCTGGTCGGCCGATACGACGCCGCCGGTGACCGTCCGGCTGCGCTTCGATGCCTCGGTCGCGCACCGGGTCCGCGAGTCGACCTGGCATCGCAGCCAGGAGCTGCACGACCTGCCCGATGGCGGCGTCGAGCTGCGCGTCACCGTCGCCGGCATCACCGAGATCCGGCCATGGATCATGTCCTGGGGCGACACGGTCGAGGTGCTCGAGCCGCTCGAGCTGCGCCAGATCGTGACCGATGCGCTGCGCGGCGCGCTGGCGCGCTACGACAGCTGACGACGGCACTGGCCTCCGTGGAGATCGAGCTGAAGTACCGCGCGCGCGACGATGCCGTCCTGGCGCGCCTCGCCGCCGCCGCGACACTCGGTCCCGCGGCGCTCGATCCGCCGCGCACCTTCGACGAGCTGGACCGCTACCTCGACACCGCCGATGGCCTGCTCGCCGCCGCACGCTGGGCGTGTCGCCTGCGGACGCGGGGCGGCCGGACCGTGATCAGCCTCAAGGGGCCCGCGGCCGCCGAGCGGCCCAGCGATCCAGCGGCGCTGCATCGCCGCCCCGAGGTCGAGGGGCCGGCCACGACGGCGATCGACCCCGCCGCGTGGCCGTCGAGCGAAGCGCGTGAGCAGCTGATCGGGCTCGCGCGCGGCGGTGCGCTGGTCGAGCGGCTCGTCCTGGCACAGCGGCGCACGGAGCGGGCGGTGCGCCTCGACGGCGTCCGCGTCGGCACCCTGTCCCTGGATCGCACCGAGGTCCTGCGCGCAGGGGAGCGGCGTGGAGGTCTGCTCGTCGTCGAGCTGGAGCTGACGACGGACCTGGCGCTCGCGAGCTCGTCGCTGGACGCGCTGGCCGACGCCCTCGGTGCGCTCGACGGGCTCGAGCCGGATCCCGCGACCAAGCTCGAGCTCGCGCTGGAGCTCGTCGCCGATTGGGACGCATGAAGGCGAGCGCGCTCCTCGAGCTCGGCGCGGTGGCCCTGGGACTCGCCGTCTTCGGCTACCTGGCATGGGACGGGGCCCTGTGGGACGCACGGTTCCAGCTCCTCCTGCACGCGGCGGCCCTCGTGGCGGTCGGCGGCTTGGCGCTCCTCGCCGATCGCGGCGAGCCGATGCCGCGAACCCGGCTCGACCTGCCGATCCTGGCGCTGCTCGCCGCCTTCGCGCTGGCGACGCTGGGCGCGCAGAACCATGGACTCGCGCTGCGCGCCCTGGCCGCGATCATCGGCACCGTCTCGATGCTGCCGGTCGCACTCGTCGTGCTCCGCCTTCGGCCGGCGGTCACCGCGTTGGTCGTGGTCGTGCCGGTGCTGCTGCTGGCCGCCGGCACGCTGGTGACCATGATCCCGCGGCGGCTCGACTGGTACGCGGCCGACGGTCCCGGACTCGTCCCGCCCGCGCGCCTGGCGGGTGATGGGTCGCCATTCGGCTCGGTGGCGGTGCCGCCGTTCATCATCCTGGGCGTCCTGCCGCTCACCCTGCTCATCGGCGACGAGCGACTGCGACGCTGGCTGCAGATCGGGCTGGTCGTGGTGGGCGTGCCGCTCACTGCGTTCTCCGGCTCGCGATCGGCGTGGCTGGCCATCGCGATCACCGCACTCGTCGTCGCCGTGCCAGTGCTGCGCCGAATCCGCCTGCCGCGCGCCGGCGACTGGACGCCGCGCAGCGCCGGCCTCGCGCTGCTCGGCGTCATCGTCGGCGCCGGAGTGCTGCTCACCGTCGTGCCGCGGCTCACCGCCGTCACGTCGCTCATCTATCGCAGCTACCTGTGGCGCGACACGCTGGCCGCGTGGTCCGCTGATCCGATCCTGGGCATCGGCCCGGGGACGATGGTCTACGCGCGACAGGCGGCTGCCCCGGCGCTCACCTTCCCGGTGCGCCAGCCGCACTCCCACAATTGGCCGCTCGGGCTGCTGGGCGACGCGGGGATCGTGGGGCTGGTGGCGGGCCTGGTGCTCGTCGGCGCCTTCGTGTGGTTCGCCGGGCCGTGGCGCCAGCGCACGAACGTTGGCCGCGCGGCGGCATCGGTCCTGTGCGGGTTCGGCGTGGCCGGGCTGTTCGAGGACCTCACCTTCCTGCCCGGCTTCAACCTGGTCGTGCTGCTTCTCGTGGCGCTGGCGCTCGACGGGGCGGGCCTGGTGCGCTGGTCGCGCCTGCCGGGCGGATTCCGGCGCGCGGCGGTCGTCGGCGTGGCGGCCGCGGCCGTGGTGCTGGTCATGGTCGCGGGCGACCTGGCCGGGATTGCCTATCGCGCCGGGCTCGACGCCTTCACCGATGGCGACCGCCCGACCGCTCAGCGCCTTCTCGAGCGAGCCGAGGCCCTCGACCCCTGGCAGCCGTCGACGCCGAAGGCGCTCGCGGTCGTGGCGTCGTGGAACGGAGACGTCACCGCGGCCCGGGCGGCCGCCGAACGCGCGGTCGCGCTGAACGCCGGCGACGGGCCGTCGTGGACGAACCTGGCACTGTCGTGCGACGCGCTGGGCGACCGCGCCTGCACCGACGCGGCGCTTGACCAGGCGATCGCGCGCGCCGGGCTGGGCAGCCTGGAGCTCATCAACGCTGCCGTGCTGCTGGAGCGCGAGGGTCGCTTCGACGATGCCGACGCCGCCTACCGCGATTCGCTGCTCACGAATCGGTCGACCGGCCTCGACTACGCGTGGGCGCGCCCGATCGACCTCGAGGGCGCGTCGGTGGTGGAGATCGGCAGCGGCGCCGGCGAGATGAACCGGCTCCTGGCGTTGCGCACCCAGGAGATGCCGATCGACCCCGCCGACTTCAGCGATCCGGTGGCGCGCGGCCTGGCGCTCGCCTTCGTCGGCGATCCATCGGCACGCAGCGCAGCGCGCGCGGCGGCCACGGCCGATCCGGCGAATATCGTGGCCTGGGACGTCGCCGGGCTGCTGGCCGAGCATGCCGGCCTGGACGCGAGCCACGAGTTGCGCATGGCGGAGCTCAGCCGGGGCGGCGCCGCGCTGCGCACCGCCGAGAGCCTCGTTGCCGCGCGCTTCGACATCAGCACCTTCCGCATGGTCCCCGCCGACGGGTTCGGTCGGTCCGCGGTGCGCCTCCTGATCGATCCGGGCTGGCCGTGGATCCTGGAGCCGCTCCTGCCGCCGAGCCGGTAGGCGCCTCAGCCCTCGAGCGGCAGGCGCAGGATGAGCGCCAGTGACGGGCGCCCGGGGACCGGGAGCGGGTCGAGTGAGATGCGCAGCCAAGCCTCGCCCGCCTGGCCGGACCGATGCCGCGCGTCGAGCCGCCGCGCGGAGACGGCGTTGATGCCCATGCTCGCCAGCGCTTCCCCGACGAGCGTGCCGTCGCGCTCGTAGCCGCGTCCGACGATGACCCGATCGGCCTCGGTGACGAGCTGCTCCAGCGCCAGTCGACGAGCGCGGAAGGCGCGGCGCATCCACGAGCGTCCGTCGAGCCACAGCAGGTCGGCTGCCACGAATGCCGGGCGCCCGGGCAGCCCCTCCCCGGCGAGCCGCGCGCGAAGCAGCGATTGGTCGGGCCGCCCTGCGTCGTCGAGGACCAGGATCGTGCCGTCCAGCACGACGCCGTCGGCGAAGAGGCCCTCGCCGATCTCCGCCAGCTCCGGGAACGCGGCGGCGGCATCGCTCAGCTGCTCGACCTGCAGGCGCGAATGGCCGTTCTCGACGAAGGCCAGCGTCCGGGTGCCGGGCCACCACGGCTCAAAGAAGTACTCGGGATCGTCGAAGGCACCGGCCACGTCGGTCGGCTGCATCGGTCGGATCCGCGCCGGCAGGCCCGGCGGGCGCGCCCCGCCGATCGGGAGGTCGAGCTGGTGGTGCTCCGCCAGGATCAGGCCGTCTTGCGGCGCCGGGCGGGCCGTTCGACCGGCTCAGCCTCCTGCTTTGCCGTGCTCCGCCGGCTGTCTCGCGCGGCCGCCACCGATGCCTCGAGCGCCGCCATCAGGTCGCCGATCTTCGTCGGCTCGGTGCGCTGCGCCGGCTCCGGCACCTCGCCCGCGACCTTGGCCTCGATCACCGCCATGAGCGCCTGTCGGTAGTCGTCGCGATATTCGTCGGCACTGAAATCGCCGGTCATGCTCGCCACGAGCTGCTCGGCCATCTTGCGCTCCGCCGGCTTGAAGTCCATCTCCGGCTCGGGCAGGTCGAGCTCCTCCGCGGAACGCACCTCATCGGGCCAGTGCAGCGTGGTGAGCAGCATCGTGCTGCTGTACGGGTTGAGCGCGGCGAGCTGCTCGCGATCCTTGAGCACGATCTTGCAGATGGCGGTCTTGCCGGCATCGGCCAGGACCGATTTGAGGAGGTAGAAGGCCTTGCGACCGACCGGCTCGGGCTCGAGGTAGTAGGCCTGCTTCACGAACTGCGTGCCCTGGTCCTCCCGAGAAGCGTTGATGAACATCTCGATCTCGATGGCGCGCAGCGTCTTGAGCGGGATCGCGTCGATCTCCTCGTCGCCGACGACGACGTACTTGCCCTTGGCATACTCGTAGCCGCGCACCGTCTCGGAGCGCTGGATGATCTCGTCGTGGTACGGGCAGTACACCTTCATCTGGATCCGGTTCAGGCAGCTCGCGTGGAGCAGGTTGAACCCGATGCCGCCCGTCTCCGTGGCCAGGTAGAGCTTGACGGGGATGGTCACCAATCCGAACTGGATGGCGCCCCGCCACATCGAACGTGCCATGTGCGCGCTTTCGTCCTCGTACGGTCGGAACGAGCGCGCCGTGCCCTGCGCTCCCGCTTCCGGGAGCGGAGCATACACCCCGCGTGCAAGGGGTCCGCCAGCGGCAGAAGGTACCGGTCCGGTCCTGCCATAACGGCACCATGCGCCCATTGTGGCGGGCACGCAGCCTGCGAAGATGAGCCGGTGATGAACCAACAGACCGATGTCACCGGGCCCGCCGAGGGCAGTCCGCGCGCCTACATCCTCGAGGACGACGTGGCCATCGCCGCGCTCGAGGCTGACGTGCTGCGCGAGCTCGGCTTCAGCGTCATCACCTGCTCGCGCATCGTGGAGCTCGGCGACCTGATGGAGCTCGCGCTCCCCCACCTCCTCGTCGTCGACGTCATGCTGCCCGATGGCGACGGCGGCGACATCACCTCGCTGCTGCGCGGCGCCTGGCCGGGCATCCCGGTCATCATCGTCAGCGCCGCCTCGCGTGAGCGGCTGGACGAGCTGCGCGACCTGGGGCCTGTCGTCAGCAAGCCATTCGACGTCGACGAGTTCGCCGCCGCGGCGATGCGGGCCATCGATGCGCCGCGCTCGATCGACGGCGCGCGCGACACGGCGCCGGGCGGCGATCGTGGAGCCTCCGCGCGCCCCGTGGCCGAGCAGGTGCGCGCGGGGTGACCTCAGCCGGCGGGCGCCGCGCGCCCCGGCCCGGTGACCACCACCAGCTCGGCGCGTCGGGGCTGTCCCGTTTCGTCCAGCCGGTAGCGGTGCTCGATCTCGACGCTCGCCGAGAGCATCGCGTTGACCGGGCAGTAGCGCGTCGCCGACAGCTCGATCGAGCGACGCAGCGCCTCCGCGCTGACCGCACCCTCGACGCGGTGCTCGACGACGATGCGCGTGTAGACGCGCGGATGCTCGGTGGCTCGCTCCCCGGTGAGATGCAGCGCGTAGCGTTCCGCGCGCTGCCGCTTCTTGCGCAGGATGCTGGCGACGTCCATCGAGGTGCACCCGGCCAGCGCGGCGAGGACCAGATCGATCGGGTCGGCGGCGCTGCCATCGCCCTCGGGCGGCGGGCCGTCGACCGCGATCTCGTGGCCGTCCTGGGTCGTGATTGCCAATCGCATGCGCTGCGGATCGGTGAACGTGGCGTCGAGCATCTCCGTCATGTACCGATCGTACCGCGAACGGCGCGGCTGGCCCGATGCGCGTCGTCCGCGTAGCTCGTCCGGCCCGCGTCCCGGCGTGGCGCCGCAGCTGGGTCACCGCGGCCGCCTTCGGCGTCGTCGGCGTCGTGGCCGCTGCCATGGTGCTGCTCGCCCCCGCGGCGAGCGCGCGCAGCGGCAGCGGCCTGGGTCTCGTGGCGGCGGTCGCGGGGCTGGCGATCGGCATTGCCCTGGCACTGGCCTGGCGGGCCGTCGCGCGACGGATGCCGGATCGGGCCGACGACGACCTCGAGCGACTCCTCGGGCCGCTCTTCGATGATTCGTACGTGCTCATCGCCTCCCCGCGGCTCCCCGGACGCAGCGCCGACCTCGCCGCCCTGCTGGTCGGCCCGCCGGGCGTGCGCGCGCTGGTGGCGCGCGCCTGGGACGGCCACTACCGGGTGAGCGGCAAGCGCTGGGAGTACGACACCCATTCCCGACGCGGGTGGATCGTGTGCCGCACCAATCCGACATGGGATGCAGCGTCAGCGCGCGAGGCGGTCGTGCGCTGGGCACGCGACGCGGGGCTCGAGGCCAACCTGCCCATCGAGGCGGCCGTCGCCTTCCCGCGGCGCGAGAGCCAGATCGTGCTGGAGGAGCCAACGGTCGAGGTCGTGACCCGTGACAACGCACCGTGGTGGGCGGCGCGCATCGCGCGAGCACAGCGCCTGGACGCCGCGCGGGTCGACCGCCTCGTCCGGGCGGTGGTGGCCGCGAGCGAGGCCGTCCCCGCGCCGGTACGATCCTCGAAGACGGCCGCCACGCGAGGCTAGCGGGCGCTCACTCCGCGCCGGGCTCGCCCTCGCCGGAGCGTCGGCGGAACCAGCTGCGCGCGGTCTCCTCGTCGAGCACGTCGGCCAGCAGCTGATCGGGTCGCTCGTCGTCCGCCACGAGCATCAGGTGCGCGAGCCGTCGCTGCACGGCCAGGGCGGCCACCACGCGGTCCAATCCCTCGTGCACGCCGGAGGTGATCGCCACGTCGGTCATGGGCAGGAATCGATCGGTCACGTTGAGCAGTCCATCCAGCGGCCGGCTGCCGACCGAGACGTGCACGGCACCGGTGAGCCGAAAGGGTGGGATCGCCAGCTGTGCCTGCACGGCGCGCTTCGGGATGCGCATCTCGGGTCGCGCATTGGGGCGCGAGGCGCCGACGACCAGGAAGAGCAGCTCGTCGAGCGCCAGGAGCACCTGCGGAGCCGAAAGCGTCGCCACCGGCGCGGCGTACTCGCTGACCGTGGCCCGCTCGACGACCAGGTGCGATGCCGGCGCCAGGTTGACGATGTCGGCCACCCGCTCGAAGCGCGTCGCGATGCTGCCGCTAACCCGGTACGCGGCGGTGTAGCAGTCGACATCGACGTGCAGCGGCTCGAAGTCGCCGATGCTCATCGGTCCTCCTTTCGGGCCTTCCAGACCTGCTCGGACGGCCAGTCGCGCGCCCATTCGTTCGTGACGAACTTGTAGCTCGTGGTCGCGTCGGCCGGCGGTCGCAGCTCAACCAGGTCGAGCACCTCGAGCCGGTTTGCGCGCAGGAGCCGTATCCATGCGCCGTAGCCCAGGTGGAACTCGACGCTGTCATCGCTCGGCCACTCGAAGCGATGCATCCCGAAGTATGGCCGCAGCAGCTCGCGGCCCGCCGGAACGTCGTCCTCGTCGGGCACCGTCAGCATCAGCATCGTGCCATTGCCCAGGAAGACGAGATCGCCGCCCGGCCGCAGCAGGCGCGACGCCTCGGGGATCCAGCGGTAGGGATCGGCCCAGATCGCGGCGCCATACTCGCTGATCACCAGGTCGAAGCTGGCGTCGGGCAGCGGCACCGACTCCGCGTTGCCGTGGATCAGCGGGAACTCGATGCCGTGCTCGCGCTGCAGGCGGCGCGCCGTCTCGAGCTGCCGCTCCGAGTTGTCGATCCCCACCGGGCGTGCGCCGCGTCGCGCCAGCCAGGCCGAGACGTAGCCGGTGCCGCAGCCGAGCTCGATCGTATCCTTGCCGTCGAGCTCGTCGGGCAGCAGGTGCAGCTCGGACTCGGGGATGCCCCAGATGCCCCAGCTCGGCTCGTTCGACGC
The DNA here is from genome assembly GCA_039933775.1 of Chloroflexota bacterium. GTDB lineage: Bacteria > Chloroflexota > Limnocylindria > QHBO01 > QHBO01 > JBDTNK01. The sequence continues at coordinate 12,330 of JBDTNK010000036.1, forward strand.
CCAGCTGCGCTCCCCGTTGGCGACGTAGTCGTCGGCCCACGCATCCCACGCGGCCCGGTTGCGGGCAACGTGCTCGGGAAGCTGCTCGGTCTCGTTCATGGAAGCGCGATGGTACGCGGTCGGTCAGCTCCGCGGGGGCTCGACCTCGCCCGTGGCCGCGATCCGCTCCGTCTCTCCGCCGGCGCCGGTGGCGAGCAGGATGCGCCCGCTGGCCTGTGCCTCGAACAGCTGCTCGACGTTCGCCAGCGTGTCGGTCTCGGCCGCCGACTTGTCGTCGCGCAGCCGCACGATCCGCGGGAAGCGCATCGCGAAGCCGCTCTTGTGGCGTGTCGAGCGCATGATCCGGTCGAACGCGATCTCGACCACGACCTCGGGCACCACGGTCCGGTAGCGACCGAGATCGCGCAGCGTGATCGCGGTGAAGTGCTCGGTCATCGTCGCGATCTCGGCATCGGTCAGTCCGGTGTAGGCCTTGCCGATCGTGAGCAGCGGTGCCTCGGGGTCGTCGGTGGCGCGGACGGCGAAGGTGTAGTCGCTCAGCACGCCGCGGCGCTTGCCGTGGCCCCATTCGACCCCGACCACGACGCAGTCGAGCGTCGCCAGCGCCTTCTTCAGCTTCATCCAGCCCAGCCCGCGCCGCCCCGGTTGATAGACCGATGCCGGATCCTTGACCATCAGCCCCTCGTTGTGGCGCTCGCGCGCGTCGTCGAAGGCACGCTCCACCTCGGAGACCGATGTCGCCGTCGCGAGGTAGCTGGTCAGCATCCGCTCGCCCGTGCGTGCCGGCAGGTCGAGCGCGTCAAGCGCCGCACGTCGCTCGCGCAGCGGCACCTCGAGCAGGTCGCGCCCGTCGAGGTGCAGAACGTCGAAGGCGACGAGCACGACAGGCACCTCGGCGATGAGCTCGGCGCTCGGATTCACGCGCCCGAGTCGGGTCTGGAGGCTCGCGAAGTCCAACACCGATCCCTCCCGCCACGGAACCAGCTCCCCGTCGATGACGGCCCTGATTCCCAGGCCGCTCACGGCGGCGATCACCTCGGGGAATGCGGCGCTGACATCGTTGAGGTCGCGGCTGAAGAGGCGCGGCGCTCCGTCTCCGGCGCCCAGGTGCAGCTGCGCGCGGATGCCGTCGTACTTGTCCTCGATCCACGCCTCGTCGCCCACGCGGCGCATGACCTCCCCGGCGTCGGCCAGCGGCGAGGCGAGCATGAAGCGGATCGGGCGGCCCAGGTGCAGGCGCGCCGTGTCGAGCTCGTGGGCGCGCGCCAGCTCCGCGGCCTCGCCGATCTCGCCGGTCAGCATGTGTGCTCGCCGAACGGCGTCCAGCTCCACGCCGAACGCGGCGGCGATCCCCTCCTCGAGCAGCCCTTCGCGCAGCCCGATGCGCGGCTCGCGCGCCACGATTCGCGCGATGAAGCGCGCCTCCTCGGGCGTCGCGCGTTCGTAGAGCGTCGCGAAGAGCGCCGTTCGCTCGTCGCTGCCGGCGGCCGCGGCAATCGCGCTGAACGTCTCGCCCACGTCGCTCACGCTGAGCGGCTTCCCGCGCCGCTCGCGCGCGACGAGGAGCTCGGCCGCCACGTCGCCGCCATCGCTGTGGCGCAGGTACGCGGCGTTCATTGCCGCCCCGTCGACACCCGCTGCGGCGGTGAGCGCCGCTGCCTGCTGGACCCAGCCCAGCCCCAGCCGATCCCCGATCCCCGCCAGCGGCCGGCCGGCGAACCACGTCGCCGCCAGGCGCAGCTCATCGGGCTCCAGCTCGCGCAGGTAGGCGGCCAGCCGGTCGCGCTTGGCGAGCTTCGAGCGGGTCGCGCCGATCGCATCGGCCGCGGCGGCGAAGTCGGCGAAGGGAGCGCTCATCGTCGGCAGTGTAGGCTCGGCCATCTGCACAATGGAGGTTCCGACATGACCACCGCACGCGACGCCGGACGTCGGCTCGTTGACCTGTCGCACCCGATCGAAGCCGGGATGACGACTTACCCCGGTCTGCCCGCACCGGTCATCACGCCGGTGCTGAGCCGCGAGGCCAGCCGCGATCGTTACGCGCCGGGCACCGAGTTCGCGATCGACCGCATCGACCTGTGCGGCAATACCGGGACGTACGTGGACAGCCCGTTCCATCGCTACGCAGACGGCACAGACCTCGCCGGGCTGCCGCTCGAACGGCTCGCCGACCTGCCCGGCATCCGGATCGACCTGACCGGTGCGCATGCACCGGCGATCCAGCGCGATGCACTCGTGCCGCACGAGCTGGCCGGGCACGCGGTGCTGCTGCACACCGGCTGGGATCGCCACTGGCGGACCGATGCCTACGGCTCGCCCGATCACCCCTTCCTCGCCGCCGATGCCGTCGACTACCTGGTGCAGGCCGGGGCCGCGCTCGTCGGCATCGACAGCGTGAATATCGACGGTACCGCGGACGGGGAACGGCCCGCGCATTCGGGCCTCCTGGCGGCGGGCATCCCGGTCTGCGAGCACCTCACCAATCTTGGCGCGCTGCCGTCGACCGGCTTCCGCTTCAGCGCCGTGCCCGCACCGATTCGAGGCTTCGGCACCTTCCCGGTCCGCGCCTGGGCCAAGCTCTGACCAATGCGCGGGGGCAGTCGGCCGGCATCGATCGCCCGATGACCAAACAGCGCTCGTGAGCGAGCTCACCGGACCTTCTACCGCGGGGTGACACGTCTGGCAACTGAGCACCCCGAACTGGCAGGCCTCAGACCGCTCGCCCGCCATTTCGGTCACCGCGTGATTGCCATCGGCTCTCCGCGCTTCCCGCGCTCGAAGCGAGGGTGGGAAGGTGCGCCACGCGGTCAGGGGCGGCTGGCGCCCGGACACTCCCTGGCGCTACCTGATTGACGATGAACGACGACCGGTACACGCTTCGCACATGACGTTCCCGTGGTCGAAGAAGCCGTCGCCGGAGATCGCGCACCGTATTCCGCCGGGTCAGGTGCTGACCGAGAAGTTCCCGATCCTCCATTTCGGGAAGGTGCCGGACTACGGCGGCCTGTCGGGCTGGGACTTCAAGGTGTGGGGCGAGGTCGACGAGCCGTTCAGCCTGCGCTGGGCGGAGTTCCGGGCGCTGCCGGCAACTGAGGTCACCCAGGACATCCATTGCGTGACGCGCTGGTCCAAGCTCGACACCGCGTGGGAGGGGGTCTCGTTCCGCCACATGGCGGAGGTCGCCGCCGTGCGCCCTGCAGCGCGCTTCGTGATCTTCCACGCGGAGAGCGGGTTCAGCTCGAACGTGCCGCTCGAGGTCGCGATGAGCGATGCATGCCTCCTGGCGTGGAGCTACGACGGCAAGCCACTCGAGGCGGAGCACGGCTTCCCGCTGCGCGCGATCGTGCCCGGCAAATACTTCTGGAAGAGCGCGAAGTGGCTGCGCGGCATCGAGTTCAGCGCGGGGGATCAGCCGGGCTTCTGGGAGCGAAACGGCTACAACAACAGCGCCGATCCGTGGAAGGAAGAGCGCTACGCGCGCGACACCGCCTGGTAGCGGCACATCTGCCTGATGGCCCGATGCGGCCTGAGGCCGCTCAGGAAGCGCTCTCGTCCATGCGCTTGGCGCGATCGATGAGCTCGGCCACCTTCCGGCCCCCTTTGCGCCCGATCGCCTGGAAATGCTCGTGCGAGTACCGCTCGCTGACGGCCTTGCCGCCCTTCTGGCCGATCTCCTGGTAGAACTCGGGCCCATATCGAGCCCGAGTCGTCTTGCCGCCTTTGCGTCCCGCCTCGCGGACGCTCATGTTGCCGTCGTCGTTATCCGCCATCGAGCGTCGTCTCCTGGCTCGCCGTAGGGCCTTCCGCTGACCGGACGGTCACGACGGGCTCGGACCGCCTGCCGCTTCCCGGCACAGGGAGCAAGTCACGTGCCGCTGCCATCGGGTGGCTAGAATGGCGCGCCATGCATCCATTCCTGCGCAACGCGGTGATCGGCGTCGTCGGGCTGATCATCGCCGGCGCGCTGGCCGCGCTCGCGCTCATCACCCGCGACCCGCAGCAGTCGGTGCTGAGCCTGCTCGGCGCCGGGATCCTGGCCTCGCTGGTCGGGGTCTTTCTCTTCATCCAGGGCTGGGTCTGGTCCGTGCGCGCATGGCGAACGCGGCAGAACGGGCAGTCGGTTGCCTTCGCGCTGGCCGGCGGGCTGATGGTCCTCGTCGCCGGCGGCGCGCTGGCGGGGACGCTCATCCTGGTCCTGCTCTTCTTCGTGAGCTGACGCGCTACGATTGCGCCGCGACCGCGCCGCGACCGCGCTGCTGCATCGGGCCCCCATCGTCTAGAGGCCTAGGACGCCACCCTTTCAAGGTGGAGATCACCGGTTCGAATCCGGTTGGGGGCACCACACCGATCAGATGTGGTTGATCTGGACCCGGTCCCCGCAGTTGGGGCAGTAGAGCAGGAGCAGCTTGGGGTCCTCGGGCACCGGGCGCCACGAGTAGACGTACTCCTCGGTGAGCTGCTCGCCGCAGTGGGGACACTCGTAGCCCAGGTCCAGCCACTGGTCGCGCGGAACGTTCTGGCGCCCCATCGTCAGGCTCGCCGATTCACCGGGGGCGGCGGCGCCCAGCCCGGCTTGCCGACGGGCGAAGTCGGCGACGGCTCGGCAGATGCATCGGTCCCTGCCAGCGCGGCCTGCGTCTCGTCGCGCTTCGTGGACCTGGCAAGCAGCGGATAGCGCATCGTCTCGTAGCCGCGCCACAGGCCGACATCGCCGTCACGGATCATGACCGCGGTCTTGGCATAGCGGCCGGTCACGTCGCTGACGGATCGATCGAGCACCTCGAGATCGCGCCCGGTGATCTGCTTGAGGGCCGCGGGCAGGGTCTCGACCAGGTAGCGAGGATTGGCGTCCTCGGCCAGCGCCAGCTCGAGCGCCGCCACGACCTGCTCATCGGGCAGATCGCGTGGCAGCGGGCGGCTGATGTAGGCCATTCGCGGGTCGCGGCTGGGCCCGGTGAAGGTGCGGACGAGGCTTTTGAACATGCGCCGTGCGATTGTACCGTGCTGCGCGGGGCTGCTTCCGGCCGGCCCGAAATGGCGCGGAGACGGGCGGAACTGACTGCCTTGCTATACTCGACGCCCGCTCGATCTTCTCCGGCATGGCATCGCGCCTGGCTGTTCTGCCGCATGCCGACGCCGTGACGACCCCGCAACAGGAGACACCCGATCACCGTGCGCGTTCGCAAAGCCGTCCTGCCCGCAGCGGGCTTCGGCACCCGATTCCTGCCGGCCACGAAGGCGATCCCCAAGGAGATGCTGCCGCTGATCGATCGGCCGATCATCCAGTACGCGGTCGAGGAAGCGGTTGCGTCGGGGATCGAGCAGATCATCATCGTCATCGCCAGCGGGCGCAGCGCGATCGAGGACCACTTCGACGCGAACCCCACGCTCGAGCGCTGGCTCGAGGATCGCGGCGACATCGAGATGCTGCGCCAGATCCGCCGCATCACCGAGACCGGCACCATCGCGTTCGTGCACCAGAAGGAGCAGCTCGGCCTGGGCCACGCGGTGCTGATGGCCAAGGATCTGGTGGGCGACGAGCCGTTCGCGGTCCTGCTCTCCGACGACGTGATGCTCAACCCGGGCGGAACGCCGATCACGAAGCAGCTGATCGACACGCACGCGGCGCATCGCGGCTCCGCGATCGCGGTGCAGCGCGTGGCGCCGGCCGACGTGAGCCGCTACGGGATCGTGAAGCCGGTTCGCGAGGAGGGCCGCCTGGTCGAGATCCAGGGCCTGGTCGAGAAGCCGAGCCGCGACGACGCACCGTCGGATCTCGCGGTCCTGGGCCGCTACGTCCTGACGCCGAAGATCTTCGACATGCTCGAGCAGACGCCGCGCGGCGCCGGCGGCGAGATCCAGCTGACCGATGCCATCGTCGCGCTGATGGGCGAGCAGCCGGTCTTCGGCTACCAGTTCGAGGGCGTGCGCCACGATGCAGGCACGCGCATCGGCTGGCTGAAGGCCAACCTCGCGCTGGCGCTCGAGGGCGATGAGGCCGATGAGGTCCGCTCCTACGTGCGTGGCCTCGACCTGCGAGACTGACGCCCGGACGCCCGACGCGCGACTCAATCCGACGCCAGGAGAACCGACGTGGAAGAGATGCTTGGCACGCTGATCGGCGGCCGCTACCGCATCATCGCGCCCGTCGGCGAGGGTGGCATGGCCACGATCTGGCGCGCCGTGGACGAGCAGCTCGACCGCGAGGTGGCGCTGAAGATCCTGCGGCCGCAGTTCGGCTCGGATCTTGGCTTTGCGGCCCGCTTCAAGGCGGAGGCACGCAGCGCAGCGGCGCTCAACCACCCCAACATCGTCCCTGTCTACGACTACGGCACCGAGGGCGACACCCAGTTCATCGTCATGCAGCTGGTCGACGGCTCCGACCTCGCGACGCACCTGCGTGACTCGGGGCCGATGTCGGCAACCGATGCGGCGAGGCTGGCCCGCGAGATCGCCTCGGCGCTGGCCATGGCCCACCGGCGCGGGATCGTGCACCGGGACGTGAAGCCGGGCAACATCCTGATCACCGACGCCGGCGAGGTGAAGGTCGCGGACTTCGGCATCGCGCGCGCCATGAGCGAGGCGAGCATGACCGTCACCGGCACCACGCTGGGATCGGTCCACTACTTCAGCCCCGAGCAGGCGCGCGGCGACGAGGTCACCGGCGCCTCGGACGTCTACTCGCTCGGCATCGTGCTGTACGAGATGCTCACCGGCCGGCGCCCGTTCGAGGGGGACTCGGCGGCGGGCGTGGCGCTCAAGCGGCTGACCGACGACCCGGTTCCGCCTTCTGCCTGGCGCGCCGTTCCACCCGGCCTGGAGGCGATCGTGATGCGCTCGCTGCAGCGCGATCCCGCCGACCGCTATCCGGATGCGACCGCGCTGGCCGAGGCGCTTCGCGCCTGGCAGGTTGACCCGAACGCGCTGCCCGCCGCGGCCGCTGCAGCCGCCGCGATGCCGGTCGGGGAGCCGACGATGTACGTGCCGCCGCGCGTCGCCGACGATCGGACGCCGGCGCGTGCCGCCGCGCCGCGCTATGCGCCCGAGCCGCGATACGAAGCCGAGCCGGAGGGGCGCGGAACGCCGTGGTGGACGTGGCTCCTGCTCGTCCTGGGCATCGTGCTGCTGGGCGCCATGGGCTTCCTGGGCGCGCAGCTCATCGGCAGCCTGGGGCCTGGGACCTCCGGCTCGCCGAGCCCGACCGCACTGGAGCAGGTCACCATCCCCGACTGGGTCGGCGACCCGATCGTCGCGGTCCGCGAGGAGGCGGATCGGCTGGGCCTCGTCCTCGACGAACAGACCGAGGCTAGCGGCGACGTCGACGATGGTGACGTGATCAGCACCGATCCTGTCGCCGGGCAGGCCGTCGAGCGCGGCGACTCGGTGACCGTCCTGGTCAGCGGCGGGGCCGAGCAGGTCCGCGTGCCGGGCATGATCGGCCAGACGCGCGACGAGGCGCGCCAGACGCTCGAGCGCGAGAGGCTGGCGCTCGGCAACGTGAGCGAGGAGCCGAGCGGCGCGACGGCGGGCACGGTCATCCGCACGACCCCGACCGCCGGCACCGATGTCGACGCCGGCAGCGCCGTGGAGCTCGTCCTGTCCCTGGGACCGACGCCCTCCCCGACCCCGTCGCCGACCCCCGAGCCCACGCCGACACCGACCCCCGAGCCCACGCCGCCGCCCGTCGAGACCCCGGCGCCCACCGCGACGCCCTGAGGCACGTTTCCCGCGTCACGCTCAGCCCGGTGCTAGCATCGATGGCGTCACGAACTTCACCATGCCCGGGAGGCAACCGAAACGACCCGATGAACGCCCCGATCACGATCGATGAGTCGACGTTCGAGGAGCAGATCCTGAGCTCCGAGAAGCCGGTCCTCGTCGACTTCTGGGCTCCCTGGTGCGGCCCCTGCCGCCTCGTCTCGCCCGTCGTCGAGAGCTTCGGCGCGACGCACGGCGACAAGATGGCCGTCGCCAAGGTCAACACCGACGAGAACCAGGCGCTCGCCATGCGCTACAGCATCTTCAGCATCCCGACGCTGATCGTGTTCGAGAACGGCCGCGAAGCGGCACGCCTCGTCGGCTACATGCCGCAGGATGCGATGGAGGAGCGCCTGGCGCCCTTCCTCTCCGCGAAGCCATAGGCGCCGGGCGCGGCGATGGCCGCACGCATCAGATTGTGAAGCGTCTACACTCGCGGCCGAGGAGGGTCGCCGTAGCCGCATGATCATCAAGTCCGAGCGCCGCCAGGGGGGAGACCGCCGTCATACGGCCGATCCATTCGCACCCGATCGTCGCGACACCGACCGGCGCACGATGTGCTGGGAGGTCGAGAACTGCGACCTCACCATCCGTTATCGGTGCCCCGCCTTCATCCTGCGCCGCCCCTGCTGGGAGCTGTGGGCGGTCGAGGGCGTGGGGCCGCAGCGCGCCTGCTGCTACGAGGGCAAGGAGTGCGAGCCGGGCCGCTGCGTCATCGCCGAGAAGCGCTTCGCCGGTGAGCCGCTCACCGTCCACGTCGGGCGCCGCGGCATGCCCCTCGGCTATACCAAGCCGCGACGGCACAGCTGCCCGCACTTCTTCCTGACCCAGGGCAGCAACCAGAACCCCATCCCGATCCAGGCGCCGCAGCTCATGAAGACGCTCATGAAGCAGGAGGGCGTCGTGGCCCGCTGCGAGCTCCGTGCCGGCGTCCACCTCGACAACGGCTATGTCGGCGACCTGTGCCTGACCGGCCAATTCAACGACTGCGTCTTCTACGAGGACGAGCAGTAGGCCAGACTGGACCGATGGACTACGACGCCGCGGTCGACGCGCTCGCGTCCCGTGGCCGCTTCGGGATCAGCCT
>JBDTNK010000037.1:0-18594 GCA_039933775.1 Chloroflexota bacterium
AGGGCTCCGAGACCGAGGAGGTGCAGGCCGAAGACCGCCAGCACGAGGTCCCAGGCGTTGTGGAAGGAGGCGACCGATGCCATGACCTGTGCTTCGACGACGGCTGCCGGGAGTGCCGACGCGACGGGACTGCCCAGCAGCTGAGCGGCGTCGAGAAGGTTGGCCAACGCCGGCAGGAACGCCGCGGCAGCCGCCAGCCGAAGCCAGCCGACCAGCATGGCGAGGGTGGCGTTCACGGGCCGGAGGATGACGTAGAGTGCCCACGCCATCAGCACGTCGAGGAAGGTGACGATCAACCACGCCGCGATGGCGAGCCGGAACGTGCCCTCGGACTCCAGGAAGTTGGCGACGGTCGCCGTCGGGTTGCCCGTGTCCACGAGCGGGTTGAGGATGCCGAACAGCGCCAATGGCGCGAGCACCGCCATGCCAAGCAGCCCCAGGCCCGCGATCAGCGCGACCTTGCGTTGGGAGATGTCGCCTTTGCGGGCAGTGGTGGAGAAGTTGTCCATCGATGGTTCCCTTCTGGTCCGCGCGTTCGGCGAACCGTGGTGAGCTGTGTTGGGCGAGCCGCCACGGCTCGTAGTCCGTTCAAGCGCGAACGCCGACTGTCGGGGGTGGTGAGGGGGTGGAGAGCGATTGGCCACGATTGACGTCGAGATTTCCTCGGTGCTGAGCCGCGGGAAGCGCGGCATTGCCGGTACGGTGGCGGCCGCCCCGCTCGGGCACCACAGACGCCACAACCACAGTTCCCCCACAGTGGCGTTGAGGGCAGCTCGTCCGGCTACCATGCGCGGAACATGGACGACGGCGGGAGAGGGACGTTCGGCAATCGGCTTCGGCGCTACCGGGAGACCGCCGGGCTGACGCAGGACGAGCTCGCCGAGTACGCCGGCCTGACGGCGAAGGGCATCAGCGCGCTGGAGCGCGGTGCCCGTCGGCGTCCATACCCGAACACCGTGCGTGCGATCGCTGATGCGCTGGGACTCAGTGCCGAGGAGCGGGCCGCGTTCATCGCCAGCGTGCCATCCCGCTCACCGGTGGCGGACTCAAGGGATCGTGATGGTGCGCGTGCTTGCTTAAGCTGGCCTTCCGAGAGCTCGGCGCTGATCGGGCGGGACGAGGAGCTCCGGATCCTCGGCGCACAGCTCGTCGCTCCTGAGGTCCGGCTCGTCACGGTCGTTGGGCCCGGAGGCGTCGGAAAGACGCGACTTGCAACGGCGGTTGGGCGCTCGCTCCGCGACGAGAATGCCTTTCCCGACGGCGTGTGGTTCGTCGATCTTGCCGCCGTGTCCGACCCGGGTGGGGTCGGATCGGCCATCGCACGCGGCCTCGGCGCGCTCGACGCGGGGGCCGCCTCGTACGCCGGGGTGGCGGCGTTCGCGGCCTCGCGCCAACTGCTCCTCGTCCTCGACAACTTCGAGCACGTGCTCCCCGCGGCCGCCGACTTAGGTGACCTGATCGCCGCCAGCCCCGGACTGACGCTGCTCGTCACGAGCCGAGAGCCGCTTCGCCTGCGCTGGGAGCGGACGCTGCCGCTCAATCCGCTCGCGCTGCCCGACCCTCGGCACCTTCCCGCGCCCGAGAAGCTCCGGGAGGTGCCTTCTGTGGCGCTGTTTGTCGAGCGGGCCCGCGCGAGCGCGCCGGCCTTCGGGCTGACTCCGTCCAACGCGCAAGCGATCGCCGAACTGTGCGTCCGCCTGGACGGATTGCCGCTGGCGATCGAGCTCGTGGCGGCCCGGGCGGCGCAGTTCGGACCCGCCGCGACGCTTGACCGACTCGACCGCAGGCTGCCCGTGCCGGGCCCTTCCCTGCGCGACGCGCCGGCTCGACAGCAGACGCTGCAGACGACGCTGACGTGGAGCCTGGACCTGCTGGTCCCGGGCGAACGCCTACTGTTCATGCGACTCGCCGTCTTCGCCGGCGGATGGACGCTCGAGGCCGCCGAAGCGGTCGCCGGCGGGGACGTGCCAGATGTCCTCGCCGCGCTCACGTCGCTCGCGGACAAGAACCTGATCGTCGTCCAGCCCGGTGAGGGCCGGAGCGAGGGGGCAAGCCAGCCGCGGTTCCGAATGCTCGAAACGGCGCGTGCCGTCGCGCTCGACTTGCTCGAGGCGGGCGCGCAGACGAACGAGACGAGGCTTGCGCACGCGCGCTACCTCGCCGGCTTCGCAGAGCTGGCAACGAAGGAGCTCCAGGGGGCGTCAAAGGCAGGGGCGGTTGCCAAGCTTGAGCGGGAGGATGACAACTTTCGCCAAGCGCTCGGCTGGGCCCGGAGCAGCGGGCGTCCTGAGGCGCTCGAGGAGGGCCTGCGGCTCGTCGGCGCGCTGGCCTGGTACTGGTTCCTGCACGGATATCCAGCCGAGGCAAGCGAGTGGTTCGACGCGCTGCTCGACGAGGACACCGTCGCGGCCGAGGTGGAGCCGGGCAGCGCGGGTGAGCGTGCGGCGGCGCTCCGAGCGAAGGCTTTGAATGCGGCTGGCTTCCGTGGGACGGACCAGGGCGAGTACGAGCTGGCGGCGCGCTTCCACCACCAGGCGCTCGCGACGTGGCGCCGACTCCACGACGTTCCGGGCCTCGTCACCTCTCTGCACGGCGTCGGTGACACTGCCCTATGGCTCGGTGACTCGGAGCTGGCTGAGCGCAGCTACCAAGAAGGTCTGGCGCTCGCACGCGGGGAAGGTACGGCCGAGGATGTCGCGCTGTTCGCCTTCCACCTCGGCCAGCTCTGCTGGTTGGTCGACCGTCTGGAGGATGCGCATCGCTACGCCGAAGATGCCCTCGCCACCGCGCGTTCAGCCGGGAGCACGACCTGGCCGCCGTACGCACTGTTCGTACTGGCCAGCGTCGCGCACGAGAAAGGGGATGTTGTGCGCGCCGGCGCCCTCTACCGCGAGGCGATCGCCCTCGCGTGGGAACACCGCGACCGACTGGGCGTTCGAATGGCCCTGCCCGGTCTGGCTTCGCTCGCGACACTGGAAGGCGACGCATCGCGGGCCATGCGCCTGTCGGGCGCGGCCAGCGCACTCGAGGAGAACGCCGGTATCTGGGCCTTTCCGCCGATCCGCGAGCGCCACGAGCGCTGGCTGGGGGCTGCACAGCGCATGCTCTCCGAGGATGCACGAGCGGCAGCATGGGCTGAGGGTCGCAGGCTCTCGATCGACGAGACGGTCGGTCACGCCCTCGAGCCTGCTGTCCCTGAGGGCGAGGCGGGGGCGCGGGCCGACCGCCTCAGCCCACGTGAACGCGAAGCCCTGAACCTGCTAGCGCTCGGGGCGACAAACCGCCAGATTGCCGAGGCGTTGTTCGTGACCGAGCACACGGCGAAATATCACGTCAAGTCGCTGTTCAACAAGATCGGCGCAACCAATCGCGCAGAGGCCGTGGTGCGTGCCATTGCCTTAGGACTTCTCGCGCCGCCGACGGATTGACCCTCGCTAAAGCTTGGGAACATCTCCCTGACCCGCCGGAACGGGAGGGCGTGTCGTCCGTACGCGGACCAGCATTGTCACCGAGCCTCACAGGCGCACCGCATGCGCCGCCGCGGGTGAATACGTGGAGGGCGTGAATGCCCGAGTCGGCGACATCCCCACAGTTGGGTCATCGCGACGTTGGTCGACTGCGATGGCTGCCACCCAGGCGCGGTCCGCCTAAGCCTCGCCGCCAGTTGATGCCTCGGCGCGTTCCGCGCCGAGGCGCTCCAACGCAGAGAGCACACCATCAAGGCCAGGATCGAGCGCATCCGGGAATACCGCGCTCCAGCAGACGACCCTGCCGGCATCGATCACGAACAGTGCCCGCCGGCTCCGGCCCGTCTCCGACGCGTGGACGCCGTACAGCCGCGCGACGGCGCCGGGCGGCGAGTCATCTGCGAGGAGTGGGAAGGTGATCCCAAGCTCGCGCGCGTAGGACTCGTGCGACCACGTCGCATCGGTGGATATCCCGACAACAGCGGCCCCACGCCGCTCGAGCTCGGGGAGCAGCTCTTGATAGCGGGCAAGCTGCGCCGTCGCGACCGGATGCCAATCGGCAACGTAGAACACGACAACGACGTCGCGACCGCGGAGGTCGTCGAGGGCGAGGCGCGAGTACAACGTGTCGGAGAGCGCGAAGGAAGGCGCCGAGGCACCGGCCGCCAGCGGCGACGGCGGCCGTCCTCGGCTCCGTGCTTCGGCCGTCACCGCGGGCGCGATGCTGCGGCGGCCGCCGATGTGCCGGCCCGGCCATCCGTGAACTCGGGCTGGCCGGACGGCGCCGCGCCAGCGGCGCGCTCACGGGCCGGTCCACGAAGCGCAAGGGCGGCCACGGCAGCACCGACGAGGGCGACCGCTGCTGCGGCGATGAACGCTGCGCCAAAGCCTGCAGCCGGAGCCACGCCGAAGCCGGCGGCGGTCGCCACAGCCGTGACCACGGCAAGTCCGAGGGCGGATCCGGCCTGGTACGTCGTGTTCACGATCCCGGCAGCGAGCCCGCCTTCCTCGGGGCGAGCGCCGGCGAGGGCGGCCAGCATCGCGGGGATGTACGCGAGCGACATGCCGGTGGCCGCGACGAGCGTGGCCGGAAGCACCGCGGAGATGTACGAGCCGTCAGCAGGCGCCAGCGACAGCCAGGTGATGCCGCCGGCCAGGATGACCAGACCCGCGATGAGTGGACGCTGGAAGCCGAACCGGGCGACGATGCGGCCGGTGACGGCCACCATCAGGACCATGATCGCAAGGGTCATCGGGACGAGCGCGAGGCCGGCGTCGAATGCCCCAAAGCCGAGGACCTGCTGCAGGTACAGGTTGAGGAAGAACCAGGTGGGGATCCACGCCGCGCCGAGCAGGGCCATGCTGAGGTTGGCCGCCGCAAGGTTGGGCGCTCGCCAGATGCCCAACCGCATCAGGGGCTCACGGCCGCCGGACTGGAGTCGAACGAAGATCGCGAAGAAGGCGGCGGCGGCGGCGAGGGCGCCGATCGTCTCGGTCGCGGCCCAGCCGACGATGGGGCCTCGGACGATGCCGAAGACAGCGAGCGACAGGGCGGCCGTGATGGCCATGGCCCCGCGGATGTCGAGCCTGCCGGAGCGTCGGAAGCCGGCCGGGAGGATGCGGCGGCTGGCCACGAGCGCGACGAGCGCGACGGGCACGTTGACGAGGAAGACCCAGCGCCAGTCGAGGCTCGCGGTCAGGACGCCGCCGAGGAAGACGCCTGCGGTCCCGCCGGCCGGGGCTGCAGCGCCATAGAGCGCGAGCGCCTTGGTCAGTTCCCGCGGGTCGTGCGAGAAGAGGCTCATGAGCATCGTCAGCGCGGCCGGAGCGATGAGCGCGGAACCCACGCCCTGGAGGGAGCGACCTGCGAGGAGTACCGAATCGGAGGGCGCGAGGCCGGTGATCAGCGAGGCGCCGCCAAGGATGGCGAAGCCGGCCATGAAGACGCGACGGGCGCCATACAGGTCGGCAAGTCGGCCACCGAGCAGGAGGAGGCCGCCGAACGCGATGACGTAGGCGTTGAAGACCCATGACAGGTCGGGCTGCGAGAACTGGAGGGCCCGCTGGATCTCAGGCAGGGCAACCCCGATGATCGAGGTGTCCATGATCACGACGAACTGGGCGACGGCGATGATCGCCAGCGCCCACCAGCGCCGAGGATCGGGAGTCGATGCGGTCATGTCGGCGAGCGGTGTGACGCGCGCGCCTGAGTCCCTTGACTGCGTGCTGCCCCCGTGAGTTCGTTTGGGTGTCAGATCGTTCATGGCGGTGCTCCCTGTTGACGGATCCTGCGAGTCCAACGCCTCAGCTGACATGTGGATGCCCTCGGAGTCCGGATGTGAGACAGCCTTGTCGAGCAGAGTCGCGGCGCCAACTGACGCGACTCCCACACTTCTCCCACACTTCGGGCAGCAATGAGATCCGCGGTGGGTACGAGGACTCGGACATGAGCGCGCGCGAGGGCAGCGGCGGCTTCGGGGGACAACTCCGGCGGCACCGTAAAGCGGCAGGACTGAGCCAGGAAGAGTTGGCGGAGCGCGTCGCGCTGACCGCGAAGGCGATCAGCGCACTCGTAAGGGGCGAGCGCCAGCGTCCCTATCCGCAGCCGGCGCGGGCCATGGCGGACGCAATGAACTTTTCCGATGCCGATCGCTCGGCGCTAACGCGTCGGTCCCCAACTGTGTTTAGGCGCTCCCTCAGAGGAGCAGGAATACGCCCAAGGCGATAAGCCACAGCGACCAGGCGATGTAGGCGATCGGCACGATCGTGCCCGCCAGCGGCCAGCCGTCCTTCTCGTTGGCACCGACAAACTCGATGGCGCCCACCAGGAGGGCGACCCCGATCGGCAGCCCGATGACGCCGAGCCAGCCCGGGAGCACGGCAGTCGGCAGGATGGAGGCGGCAATCAGCAGGGTCCACAGCCCGGTCAGCAGGTATCCCAGGTGTTCGCCGATGCCCACCCCGAGCAGGCGATGGAGGGCCGCGAAGGCCAGCTCGATCGAGTGCCGGGTGGCCTCGGCGTCGGGCCCCGTGGCGGCGACGTAGCGTCGCGCGAGTTCCGGAACCGCGAACGGCCAGCGCACAAGCCCGAGCGCCTGGACGAGCGCCGCGGCCGCCCCGATGACGATCGAGAGCGTGGTGAGCGCCGACGGGGCGTCAAGCACGACCGCGAGCAGCGCGACGAGCGGCAGCATGGCCAGCGCAGTTACCAAAAGAGCCTGCCACCGCCACAGGAGGCTCGATCCGCCGGCCGCGAAGCGCCGCAGGATCTCATCCGGCTCCTTGCGCAGGATGTTCGGGTAGTCGAACGTGCGACCGAGCTCGAAGAAGGCAGCGTTGAACCCGATCGGCACCGCGATCAGCAAGATGGCGGCGGCAGTGTCAGCGCTCACTCACTTCCCGCCTGCCACGCAGCATCCCGAGGCCGCCGGCGACCGCCGCGATCAGCCCGATGACATGCATCAGGCTTCCCAGAGCTATGCCCGCATTGCCGAAATCGGTGAGCTGCTCGACGAACTCGCCGGACATCACGGTTGCGATGATCGCCCCCAGCCCCAGGACCAGCGGGACGAGGAGCGCCACGTATGCCGTCCAGCGACCGGGCACGAACGCCACGACGATCGCGGTCACCAGCAGCACGATCGGCCCCGTGAAGGTCGGATAGAGCGTCGATCCCGCCGCAATCTGAAGCACCATACCGGCCGCCGTCACGACGAGGCCTGCCACGTTCAGCTTCGCCGCGTTCGATAGCTGGGCGACCCTATTCATTGCCTCATCTCCCGCACCGATACCGCCTCATCGCTTCTCCACGACCATCCGCGAGTCGGGGCACGCTCGCGGACGACCGAACGAGGGATGGCGCGACCACGACGATGCCCACTTTACGTCGTCGCTCTGGTTCGCCGCATCGGACCTGCCGCATATGGCGGCGTCACTGGTGGCTGCGATGGAGGACGATGGTCTCCGCCGACGGAGTGCCGCGCGTCCCCTGCAATGCCGACGAGGTCAGCGCTTACCCGCCACAGCCGGGCGGCCGTCGCCGTGTCGTACGAGGACACGCGGGACTTTCTGGCCTTGCGCTTGGCGAAGTACCTGCCGGTAACGCCCTCCGCTTCGGGCGAGCTGGCCAGGTAGATGGGGGTTTCCGCGCCACGCGCCGGGCTCTTCATGAACGGTCGCAGGATGGCGACAAGGAAGCCCAGGGCGGGGTCCTCCGCGCTGAAGGCGGTGCTGGTCAGGCCCGGATGCAGCGCCGTCGCCGTGACACCCGTGCCAGCCAATCGCCTGGCGAGCTCATACGTGAACATCACGTTGGCCAACTTCGACTGGTTGTACGCCGTCGAGCCGGAATAGTTTCGCTCCCCCATCAGGTCGTCGAAGTCGATCTTGCCCATGGATTGGGCTCCGGACGACACGGTGACGACACGGGCAGGCGCGCTGGCCATGAGAAGCTCGGACAGGAGGCTGGTCAGAAGAAACGGCGCGAGGTGGTTGAGGGCGAACGTATGCTCCAGACCGTCGGCCGTCACACGACGGTGGGCCCAGAAGCCGCCGACATTGTTGAGCAGCACATCGAGCCGCGGGTACGCGGCCAGGACCTCGCCAGCCAAGCGCCGAACCTCGGACTGCGACGACATGTCGGCGACGAAGACGTCCACAGCTGCGTTGCCCGATACGCGGGCGATCGTTGCGGCGGCCAGCTCAGCGCGGGCCCGGTCGCGCCCAGTGATGCCCACCCGGGCACCCATCGAAGCCAGACCGATCGCGGCAGCCCTGCCGATCCCACCGGTGCCACCGGTGATCAACACGGTCTTGCCCCTCATCGAACGTGTGACGGCCACGGGCGTGGGTCGGCTCATGCGGCTCCTTCCTTGAGGCTGAATGGCGGGTAGCGGTCGGTGACAAGCAGGAAGGCGTAGGCGCTGACGCGCAGGCTCCAGCGGCCGACTCCGACGATGTAGTCGAACAGGGTCTGCGGATAGCGTCCGGTGAGGAGGATGGCGAACCAGGCGAGGATGATCGCGATGACCGCGCCGATCCAGAGAACGAAGAGGACGATGTAATGCGGGATGGCCAGCAGCCACTTCACCAGCGGCAGCCAGCGATTGAGATCGCGCTCGACGTCGGGGTACTCGATCTCGAGATGGACCGACTGCTCGTCGACAGTCGATGGATAGCGATCGGTGAGCAGCGCGACGTAGGCGCCCACTCGCGCTCCGAAGCGGGCCAGCTCGCGAGCGAAGTCGAACCACCAGCGTGGATAGCGCTCGCGCACGACGATCATCAACGCCGTCGCGACGGCAAGGCCGGCCAATAGGCCGCCGCCCGAGCTCGCCAATTGTTCACCGGTCGCGGTGACCATGGTCTGGTTGCCGCTGGCGGTGACCAGGCCAAGGATGACGGCAATCGGGATGACCCAGACAACGCGCAACAGCGTCGTCAGCCGGTTGAGCTTCTCGGGATAGTCGATGGTGAGTCGTGCCGCGTACGGCGCGGGCGCGGACTGGGCATGCGCCGTCATGACGCCACCGCGACCGATGCAACGGCCGTCCCCGGACCGGAGCGTTCGGCCTCCGCGGCCGAGATGCGTCCCCGGGCCATCGCGGCCCGGTCAAAGCCCTTGAAGATCAGCCAGAAGGCAATCCCGATCTCGAACAGCGCGCCGGGGATCAAGAGCACCAGTTCCAGTGGCAGGCCGAAGATCTCTGAGATGGAGCCGGCCGCATGCATCAGGTAGCCCACCACGCCAAGGCCGGCGAGCGCTCGCGGGATCAATCGGGTCCGGAATAACAGCAGAGCGAGGAACACGCCGCCGAAGCACAGGATTGCCTGGCCCACGTTGTAGGCGACGGTGTTCGACTCGCTCAGGAGTGACCCGATGCCCGGGGCCCAGGCGGCACTTGATGGCCCGGCGTCTGAGGCAATCTGGGCAAGCGGAACGAGCATCAGCAGGAAGAGCGCTCCGATGTCGAGAAAGACCACCTGGACCGCGATTGCGGCGAGGTAGACCAGCGCGGTGCGCATGCCGTGGTTTGCCAAGATCGGGAAGAAGAGCACTCCTTTGCCGATGTCGACCACCGTGTTTCCCAGCATCAGGAATGCGCCGAGGATCAGGGTCGTCTCAACCGCCGGGATGTTCGCCACGAAGTCGGGGACGGTGATCACCGAATTCACCAGGGCGAGGCCGATTCCGTAGGTGAGGAAGCCGATCAGGAACAGCGCCCCGATCAATTTGGCGTAGGTCTTGTGGGATGCGGTTCTCGCTTCGGTGGTCGACACGTTACGACGAGCGACCGGGTTACGGGTCTGCACTGTGGTCTGCATTTCGATTCCTCCGTCTGCTGGTGAGCCGCCGCAGATCGGCGCTCTCGTTCTGCCTGGTTGCCCTGTAACCGATCCACGCTTCACACGGTGATCACGGTCTTGCCGCGGGCGTGGCCTTCTCCCACGTAGCTCATGGCCTGGGCGGTCTCGCTGAGTGGATAGCTGCGGTCCATGACCGGCGTGACCTTGCCGGCCTCGATCAGCTCGGTGAGGGCCAGCAGGCCCTCATGCTTCATCGAGACCAGGAACGTCTTGAAGGTCTGGCTCACGAACGGGGACAGCACCTTGGCGACGATCACGCGCCCGCCGCTGGCGAACCAGCGGTTGTCGAAGCGCCCGCCATTCGGCACCAGGGTTCCGGTCGAGGTGAGTACGCCGCGGAGCTCCGACAGCGAATGGTTCGACACGTTGTCGAGGACGAGGTCGTACCGCTGCGTGCCCTTGGTGAAGTCCTGGCGGGTGTAGTCGATGACGTGGTCGGCGCCGATCGATCGCAGCAGTTCCACGTTGCGGGAGCTGGTCACGCCGGTGACCTCGGCGCCGAGTGCCTTGGCGATCTGCACCGCGAAGGTGCCGATGCCGCCCGAGGCGCCGTTGATCAGGACCTTGTGCCCGGCCCGCACGTCGCTCAAGGCCTGCAGCGCGACCAGGCCGGCCGTCGGAACGGTGGCCGCCTGCTCGAAGGTGAGATTGGCCGGCTTGGGCGCCAGCTCATCCTCGGCGGCAGCCGCGTACTCGGCATACGAGGCGGCGGCCGAGCCGAAGACCTCGTCACCGGGCTTAAAGCGGGTCACGCCGCTGCCGACGGACTCGACCACGCCCGCCACGTCGGTCCCGCGGACCGCGTTCTTCGGCTTGCCCATCCCATAGATCGGCCGAGCGATGTACGGCAGGCCGCTCATGATCGCCCAGTCGGCGATGTTCACACCAGCCGCCCGGACGCGAATGAGCACCTGGTCATCGCCGATGTCGGGCCGGTTGATGTCCCGCGCCTGCAGGACCTCGGCGGCTCCGTACGTGTCTTGCGTGATTGCCTTCATGTGAGCTCCTCTCATTAGATGGACAGTCCCCACGCTAGGCACGGCGAGCAGCCACCGAATCCGGACGAACACGTAGCCGGCACGTAGACATCCGGGATGGCCCGCACTACGTACCGGCTCGGTGTTCCCCTCGATGTCTGACGCCCGACAGGCGGCGACCATGGGCGCCATGCCCCACTTCTTGGTCGAGCTCCACATGCGCGACGCGGGACAGCCTGAGTTGGATCGCGCGCTGGGGATGTTGGAAGCCGCTCAGTCTCGGTTGCGAGATAGGGCCACGGTGACGCGCGTGATCATTTCCGGCGTCAGCCGTGAGGATGGGCGCCTCGTTTGCTTGATCGAAGCAACCAGTCTCGAGGTGGCGCGACGCCTGCTCAGCGTGGCTCTCCTGCCGGCTGGTCGGGTACGCGAGATCACCGAGATCGGAAGTAGGCCCCTACTCGGTAGTCGACACCCAGGAGGCGATGTTGACCCGGGAGTTGAATCCGAGCTTGTTGAGGATGTTGTAGACGTGCGTCTCGACGGTGCGCTCGGACAGGAATAGCCGAGTGGCGATCTCCTTGTTGCTCAACCCCTCGGCAACGAGCTCCGCGACCTCCCGTTCACGTTTGCCGAGCGGATCGGGGGACTTTTCGACCGTACGGCCGGTGGCTCGCGCGACCTTCGTCCCGAGCGCCAGCGCCACGGCACCTTCCCGGTCCAGGTGCGCTCCCTCGTCGTAGGCCTTGTTGTAGCGGTCGTTGCCGAGCGCGGCCCTTGCCTGCTCTTTAGCCTCCTCGACAAGTGAACTCGTGAACGGGCTGATCTGTGCGCCGATCGCGAGGCGCAGCATCTCAGACGCCCCCAACAGACCTGCAGAACGCGGACCGTTGCCTGCCATCGCGGCGCTGCTTGCGAGCATTTGCATCCGCATCACCAGCCCGGGACGGTCGTCGATGACGAGGGTGGCACGCAGCGCGTCGACCAACGCCGCCTCGGCGGCGGCATGCTCGCCGACCATCAGCGCGCCCACTCCGGCACTGGTGAGGTGCGTGCTGAGCATGAAGAGCTCACCGCGCTGCCGGCAGCGCGTTGCCGCGGCGAGCCCGACATCGCGCATCCGCACGAAGTCGCCCTCCTGGCCGGCGACAAAGGCCTCGGACTGCGCAGCCGCGATGAACGTCAGGTCGTCGCCCAAAGAACCTGCGAGGGCCGTGGCGTCGGCGGAAGTCACGCGAGCTGCAGACAGATCGCCCGCCAGCACCTGCAGGGCGGCCTGGTTCACCATAACCAGCACCAAGAAGGCGTCATCCTTCAAGCGACGGGCGATCGTACGCGCCTCCGCGACAGCCTCCAGGCCGGCCGCGTGGTCGCCCTCGGTCACCGCAAGGGAGATCCTCACAAGCAGCGCGCGGCTTCGGATACCCTCGTCGCGACCATGACGCTCAAGGAGCGCGTTGATCCAATGGATGCCCTCGGTCACGGCTCGGTTTCTCCAGTACCGGCCAAGGCCGACCGCCATCGTCAGCCCAAGGTCCGCGCCGTCGGGTTTGGCCAGGCAGTGCCGCAATGCGGCGCGGATGTTATCCGCTTCGAGATCCAGCTCGCCAAGCGATGCAAGTGTGGCTACGTCACCGGCCCCGGCGCTGTCGAGTTCGGTGAATCCGCAGAGCCCCGCAAAGAACGAGAGGTGGGCGTCTCTCGCAACAGCTTTCTCATCCGCTTCGATCAGCCGCAGAAGCGCGAACTCGCGCATGGTCTCGTGCAGTCGGTAGCGCGCCCGTGCACTCGTTCCCTCGCGAGTGACGAACGAGCGCTCGACGAGGGCGCTCAGGGAGTCCAACACGCGCGCTCGTTCGAGTGCGGCGCCTCGGCCCACCTCCTCCGCCGCCTCCAGGCTGAACGAGCCGGAGAACACGGAGATGCGTCGCAGGACCGCTTGCTCAGCTGCGCCCAACAGATCGTGACTCCAGGCGATGGTGGCTTCGAGGGTCTGGTGGCGCGGCGGTGCGGTTCTGCGGCCTCCCACGAGCAAACCGAATCGGTCGTTGAGACGCTCGACCAACTGATCCAGGCCGAGGGTGCGAAGTCGGACGGCCGCGAGCTCGATCGCCAGGGGGATGCCGTCCAGGCGCCGCGCCAGCTCGACCACGGCGGCCTGGTTGTCGGGGGTCACCGCGAAGCCTGCGCCGGCTTCTCTTGCACGCTCGACGAGCAGGGCGACGGCTTCCGACTCGGCGACCCGGTCGGGCGCCATGCGCCCATCGCCGTCCGGCAGTGCGAGCGGGCTGACCTGGATGATGGTTTCGCCGGCGATTCCCAGGGGCTGACGACTGGTGGCCAGGATCCGCAGCCCAGGCGCCTCACGAAGCAGCGCTTCGGCCAGCAGCGCGCAGGCATCGACAAGGTGCTCACAGTTGTCGAGGACGAGCAGCAGCCGCTTTTCGGCGACGTAGTCGATGAGCCTGGACACGGGCCAACGGCTCAATTCGTCGCGGAGCCCAAGCGCCGTCATGACCGCTTTGGTGACGAGCTCGGGATCCCCGACGCCGGCGAGCTCCACCAGCCACACACCGTCGGAAATGCCCCGCCGCAGATCGGTCGCCGATCGGGCCGCCAGGCGGGTCTTGCCAACCCCACCCGGACCGACCAGGGTCACCAGGCGTGCGCCGGTCAGGGCGGCCTTGACCGCCTGAACCTGGCGGCGTCTGCCGATGAAGGACGTCAGCTCACCCGGTAGGTTCCCTCGTAGCGATGCGGCCGTGCTCCCCATGGCCGAGAGTGTACAAGCGGGCTCGCGGTGGTTCTGTCGAAGGGCCCGAGCCAGCTGTCCCGACAAAACCCCGATCCCTCGCTCTGGACATAGTCAACTGGCTCTAGGCGCCGCGATACAGTTATGCGGTCAAATTGAGCGTGAAGCGGGTGGTTGGTGGGCGACACTGGACTCGAACCAGTGACCTCTTGCATGTCAAGCACCTCCGCCTGAGCGCTGTGCTACGAGCGTGGTGGGCCGAGCGACAACACCTCAGTTATGCGGTCACGGTTTCCGCAAGCCGGCGCCTTGGAATCGGGCCGTCCATACCTCGGGCGCGCCGCTATTGCCAGCAAGCCCCCAGGTTCGAATCAATCGTGAGCGGACCGGGTTCAGCTTCCCCCTGGTCCGCGGAGATGCGCCAGCACCGCTAGCACCCGCCGGTGATCGTCAGCGGCGGGCGGCAGTTCGAGCTTCGAGAAGATGTTGGCTATGTGGGCCTCGACCGTCTTGCGCGCCATCGATAGTCGGTCGCCGATCGCCTGGTTCGAGCGTCCCTCTGCCATCAACGCCAGCACGGCGCGCTCGCGTTCGGTCAGGTCATCGAGTGGGACACGTGATCGCCGCCCGACAAGCACGGCGACGACAGCCGGGTCGATGGCGGTGCCACCCTTCGCGACCCTCCGGATTGCATCGGCGAAGTCGTCTAGGTCCTGGACCCGATCCTTGAGCAGATAGCCGATCCCGCCGGCACCGTCGCTCATCAATCGCAAGGCGAACGACGGCTCGACGTGGTGGGACAGGACCAAGATGCCGATCGCCGGTCCATGCTCCGCGCGGATCGACTCGGCCGCGAGCAGTCCCTCGTCGGTGTTGGTCGGTGGCATCCGGATGTCCACGATCGCCACGTCGGGGAGGTGATCTCGCGTCGCCCGGATGAGCGCGTCACCGTCGCCGGCCTGGGCCACCACCTCGAAGCCTGCATCGACCAGGAGGCGGGCCATCCCTTCCCGCACGAGAATCGAATCATCGGCGAGGACGAGCCGCAGGGTCATTGACGATCGACCAGTGCGCGGATCGCTGCCCCGGAGATCCGCTCCTTGGGAATGAACCCCAATGACGGAACGTCGACCAGACGCCGCCCGTAGGCCCGGGCATCGCGGCTCGAGGTCAGCACAACCATCGGGGGCGGTCCGTTGCGGGCCAGCGCGCGGGCGATCTCGAATCCCCCGACATCGGGCAGACCGATATCAAGCAGCACGAAGTCCGGCTGGAGGCACAGGGCCGCAGCGAGACCGGACGCTCCATCGGCGGCCTGCCCGACCACGGCGAAGCCATCCGCCTCGAGCAGTTCGCGTGCTTGGGTGCGAAAACGAGGATCATCGTCAATGACCAAGATCGTACTCATCCGGTCCATCGTGTCATTGGGGGCCTGCGGTACCTACAGGGCTGGCACGGGGGGAGGCGTAGGACGAATGGTGGGGATCCGGGCCGAGATCCGCGTTCCTCCACCGATCGGGCTGACGATCGTGATCGTCCCGTCAAGCGCCGCCAGGCGGTCGGCAAGGCCGCGCAGGCCGCTGCCGGAACGAGGGTCTGCGCCTCCGATCCCATCGTCGCTGACTTCGATGCTTATGTGATCGTCCAGCCCTCGGACCCGTACGCCCGCCTTCGTCGCGTTCGCGTACTTCGTGACGTTGGCAAGTGCTTCTGAGACGACGAAGTAGGCGGCGCCCTCCACGGCCGGCGAGAAGCGCTCCCCGCCGATGTCGACCGAGACCGGGATCGATGTTCGGTCCGCGAGGGACTCGACCGCCGCGCCGAGCCCGGCCTCGGTGAGAATCAAGGGATGGATCCCGAGCGCCAGGTCGCGTAACTCGGCGAGGGCTGCCAGCGCTTCTTCTGCTGCGCGATCCAGGCTGCGCCGGACCGAGGGGTCGCCATCGTCACCCAGTGCCCGGCGCGCGACCTGCAGCTCGAGACTGAGTGAGATGAGTCGTTGCTGGGCGCCGTCATGGAGGTCTCGCTCGACCCGCCTGCGCTCGCGATCCCCGGCCTCGACGATCCGTGCGCGCGAAGCGCGGACCTCCTGGAGCCGTGTTTCGACCTCGGCCGTCAGCCGATCGTTCTCGGTCGCCAGCCGCATGGCACTGGCGACCGAGTCGATGAGCCCTGGCTGCTCGAGCAGGATCGCGTCGTGGATGATCGCGGCCTGCCGGACGCCGTTCCGTTCGAGCATCGTCACGGCCTGGCCCATACCGGCGTCGGGCAGCTCCAACGGCGCGCCTTCCGCATCCGTGAACCGTTCTATCTCCGGCGACCAGTAGGCGACTCGAAGCGTGGGATCCCCGAGCGCGTTCGCCAGGGCGTCGCGGAGGCGGGCCGGCGTTGGGGTTAGTCCCAGTTCAACGACGAAATCCGCAACGCCGGCGCGTGCCATCCGGCCCTGGAGCATCACGAACAGGACCGCGATCGGGATCGCGATCTGGGCCAAGAAGATCAGGTCGTCCAACGGCTCGAGCCTTGTCCCGGACGAGAGGAAGATCCACGACGCCGACTGCAGGAGGATCGCGACGGCGCCCACGAGGACGGGCGTCATCTGGCGCCGAACCGGGCCGGAGGATCGCAGCCAGCGCCGACCCAGCGCCACGACGAGGAGCACGGAGCCAAGCGAGATCAGGTCCCGCTGGATCGTGTCGATCACGTGGGCGGCGCTCTCGTTGGGCGCGATGCCCAGCGCGTTCAGGCCACTGTCGAGCACCAGGAACAGAAACCAGAGGAACTCGAGCGGAACGGTGACGAACAGGAAGATGCCGACGATCGCGAGGTCGGCCCGCGAGCCGACGCGGCCGGTCGGAAACGACAGCAGGAACAGGGCGAACGCGGGCGCCCAGAGGTCCGTCAGCCACAGCCCCGTCGTGTAGACGACGGGATTTGGCACGAGCGTCATGGTTCGTCCGAGCAGCCACAGCATCCCGACGATCGTCATCAGCGACCCGAGGCGATTCACCGGGCGGCGAGCCCAGAGGAAGATGCCGCAGGCGACGAATGACCAGCCGACAAGCACCTCGAGCAGCGTCCCGAGAGTGATCGTACCGAGCTGGGCGTTCCCGACGAGCTTCCCCAGACCGAGTGCGCCCGCAGCGACCAGGAGCAGGGCGCGAGCCCAGATGGCGAGCGAAGTCGTTCGCGGCGTCGACAACGTGCTGACCAATGGGGTCCTCCCTCGAGTTTCGCCGGCATCGTGCCACATGGCCCGTGCGACGCAAGCGCTGGCAAGCCACCCGTCTCCGGGCAGACCCTCTCCCGGTGTCCGAGCAAACACCACGTGAACCACTGGGCTGACTCCGTTGGCCGCGGTCCCTTGCCCATCTACGGTGTCGATGAGACACGAGCCGACGGTCCACCCGAACCGATCGCTGCTCGCCTGTCCATGAGGGACCAGATGACCGACCAATCGATGTCAGACCGCAATCGCCCCATCGCCGATCACTTCAAGCGCAGGTTCGCTCTCGTTGCGGCGATCGGCTTGCTCTCGATGGCAATCCTGGCGCCGTTCGCGCAGTTCGGCGTGCTCTCGAGCCTCATCGTGCCGAGCGATGCGGTGGCCACCGCCAACAACATCGCGGCCTCCATCGGGCTCTTCGTTGCCGCCATTGCGGCCTTTATAGTGGTCGCGATCCTCGACATCGCGGTCGCCTGGGGGATGTACGTCCTCCTTTGTCCGGTGAACAGGCGCGCTGCTCTGGTCGTCGCCTGGCTGCGGGTGATCTACGCGGTGGCCTTCGCGTACGCACTGCTCAACCTGGTTGGCGTCGCCCAGCTCCTGGACGGGGTCGCCGCGGCGACGTTGCAGTCGGACCAAATTCACACACAGTCGGACCAAATTCACACACAGGTCGCAACATCTGTCGCCGCATTCCGCAACAGCTGGGACCTGGCCCTTACGATCTTCGGCCTCCATCTCGTGGGCCTTGGTGGCCTGGTGTACCGCTCCGCGGACTTCCCGAGGTTCCTTGGTGCTCTGGTAGTTCTCGCCGGAACCGGGTACCTCGCGGATTCGCTCGGACGGATCTTCGTCCCGGGCTACACCTTGACGATGAGCACCATCACGTTCGTCGGAGAAGCCCTGCTGATCGTCTGGCTCTTCAAGCTCGCGATCAAGGGCTCCCGGTCTCCTGAGAGCCGCCGAACCGTGGGTGACACCCCGATCAGCGCGTCCCAGACGGTCGCGTCATGACGCACCCCGCCGCTCTGACCCGCTCATCCAACCTCGATCCACTGCCGGAGGACTCCATGACTCGCTCGAACGTGCGGCACTCGCCGTCTCACCGCCTCTTCCCCATGGTCGCCGCATCGCTGATCGTCGGCTTCCTTCTCCCGGTCATCCTTGCCCTAGGCCCCGCGTCCGGTGGCGGCGAGAGCCGCATGACCGGTGCCACTCTCCTCGGCTGGGGGATCGGCTGGGCGCTGCTTGCGGCGCTGACGATCCGGTTCACCGATCAGCCGCAGCGATGGGCGCTCGTGCCCGCAGCCATCCTTAGCATGACGGGTTTACTGCTCATCGCATTCGCTCCCGGGGCCCCGGTGATGGACCTCCTCGCTTGGGTCTGGCCGGTCCCGGTCTTGCTCCTCGCGGCCTGGCTGACCCTGCGCGTCCGTCGCGACGTCCCAGGGCAATCGCGCTGGCTGCTCTACCCGGTCGTCGGCGTGCTCGCGCTGCTCGCCGTCGGGGGCGCGCTGGAGACGGTCATCGAGGCGACCGATGGTGACGCCTCCCTCGCCAGCGGGCATCTCATCGCCGTCGACGGACACCGCATGTACATCGAGTGCACCGGCACAGGAAGCCCGACCGTCGTCCTCGAGGGCGGCCTCGGCCAAGGGTCGGCCTACTTTGCTCGCATCGCCCCGATGGTCGCGTCGACGACGCGGGTGTGCGTCTACGATCGCGCCGGCCGCGGCCGAAGTGAGGCCGTGAGCACAGACCAGGACGCGGTGGCCCTGGCGCATGACCTGCATTCGCTCCTGGTGG
>JBDTNK010000038.1:0-18363 GCA_039933775.1 Chloroflexota bacterium
GGATCATCGAGCGGCAGCCACTGCTCGAGGGTCGCAGCATGTACATCGTCATGGCACCGCACGAGAAGCGGGTCGAAAAGAAGAACGGAGACGGCAGCACGGCCGCACCGGATACGATCGGTGATGCCGTCGCCGCCAGGGCGCCGGAGACGGGGGCAACGCCGGAGATGGCAACGCCCGAAACGCCGGCAACGCCGGCAACGGCGGCAACGCCGGAACCAGCGGCAACGCCGGAACCAGCGGCAACGCCGGAACCAGCGGCAACGCCCGAAACGGCCCCAACGCCGAAGACGGCGGCAAAGCCGAAGGCGGCCAAGGCGACCGAGAAGGCTGCGGCACCGGAAAAGGTCAAGGCATCGGCCAAGGCTCCGGCCGCGGCGAAGTCCGAGGAAGCCGCCACAGCGCCGGAAGCGACGGAAGCGACGCCACAAGCGTCATCACAGGGGTAACACGTGCCAAAGATGAAGTCCCATAAGGGGACGGCCAAACGATTCAGGAAGACCGGCGCCGGCAAGTGGGTGCGCCCCAAGGCGTGGCGCGGCCACCATCTCGAGATCAAGTCGAGCAGCCGCACCCGTCGCTACGCGGGCATGGCCAATGTCTCGCCGGCCCACGCCAAGCAGCTGAAGAAGCTGCTCCCGTACGAGT
Organism: Chloroflexota bacterium; assembly: GCA_039933775.1. Classification (GTDB taxonomy): domain Bacteria; phylum Chloroflexota; class Limnocylindria; order QHBO01; family QHBO01; genus JBDTNK01. The sequence goes on from JBDTNK010000038.1 coordinate 649, forward strand.
AACGACTGATGGCACGCGTCAAGCGCGGCGTCGCCGCGCATCGTCGACACAAGAAGCTCCTCAACCAGGCCGAGGGCCGTCGGGGCACCCGCTCCAAGCTCATCCGCCCGGCGCGCGAGGCGCTGATCCACGCGCTCGTCTACGCGTATCGCGACCGTCGCGACCGCAAGCGCGACATGCGTCGCCTCTGGATTCAGCGCATCAACGCCGCGACCCGACAGCACGGCGTGCCGTACGGCCGCTTCATCGCGGGCCTGCGCAGCGCCGGTATCGAGGTGGATCGCAAGATGCTGGCTGATCTCGCCATCCGCGAGCCGGCCGCCTTCGAGGCCATCGTCGCCCAGGCCAAGGCCACCTTTACCAGCTAGCCGGCAGGAACGCCCCGCCGGCTCATCGGCCCTGCTCCAGTTCATGGAGCGGGGCCGTTTGCTATTCGCAACAATGGGACCGATGACCGATCAGACCAGCGCCGCCGCCCTGCGCACCGCCCTCGAGGCGGTGGCGCTCGACGCCCGCGCCGCCGTGACCGCGGCGCAGACCGCCGCGGCGGTGGAGGCGCTGCGCGCGGACGTCACCGGTCGGCACGGCCGCCTGACGCAGCTCCTCCGTTCACTGAGCGGCGTGGAGCCGGCTGAGCGACCGCACATCGGCGCGGCGGCAAACGCGCTGCGCACAGAGCTGGAGCGGGCCATGGCCGAGCGGCTGACGCAGCTGAGCCGCGGCGTGGCGGGCGAGCGGCTCGCGGCCGAGACGATCGACATGACGGCGCCGGGAAGGCCGGTGCGCATCGGTCATCTGCATCCGACCATGACCGTCGAGCGCGACCTGCGCGAGGTGCTGCACGGCTTCGGCTTCGAGCTGTTCGAGGGCCCCGAGATCGAGACCGAGGCGATGAACTTCGAGGCGCTCAACATTCCGCCCGATCATCCGTCGCGCGACCTGTGGGACACGATCTACGTCGCCGAGCAGGGCAGTGACAGCGAGCTGCAGCCGGCGAGCGACGGCACGATCCTGCGCACGCACACCAGCCCGGTCCAGGTACGGGCCATGCGGGCACTCGCACCGCCCATCCGCGTCCTGATGCCGGGTCGCTGCTTCCGCTACGAGGCGGTCGATGCCAGTCACAACTTCGAGTTCTTCCAGGTCGAGGGCCTTGTCGTTGACCGCGACACCTCGATGGCGGACCTCAAGGGCCTGCTCGAGGAGGTGGCGCGCGCGCTGTACGGCGACGGCACCCGCACCCGCTTCCGGCCCGGCTACTACCCGTTCACCGAGCCATCGGTGGCGTTCGACGTCGCGTGCCTGGTCTGTGGCGGCAGCGGCTGCGCGGCGTGCGGGCGCAGCGGCTGGATGACCATCCTGGGCGCCGGGATGGTGCATCCGCGCGTCCTGCGCGCCGGTGGTTTGGACCCCGACGAGTACCAGGGCTACGCCTTCGGCATGGGTCTGGACCGACTGACCATGCTGCGCTACGGGATCGACGACCTGCGGCATCTCATGAGCGCCGACCTGCGCCTCCTCGAGCAGCTGAGCGAGGGCCGCTAGACCGATGCGCGTTCCACTCGACTGGCTGCGCGACTACGTCGACATCGAACTTGCGCCCGCGGCACTCGCCGAGGAGCTGACGATGCGCGGTATGGAGGTCTCGGCCATCGAGGTCTCCGGCGCGGACTGGACCGATGTCATCGTCGGGCGTCTGCTCGAGGTGCAGCGCCACCCGAACGCCGACATGCTGTGGCTGACATCGGTCGATGTGGGCACGGGGGAGCCGCTCTCGATCGTGTGCGGCGCCCAGAATCTGGCGGTCGGCCAGCTGGTACCGGTCGCGGTCGTGGGTGCCGTGCTGCCGGGCGATCGGCGCATCGAGCGCAGCAAGATCCGCGGCGTCGTCAGCCACGGCATGCTGTGCAGCGCCGCCGAGCTCGGACTGGGCAGCGACGCCGACGGGATCCACATCCTGGGCACACATGACGAACACGCGCTCGGGATGGACCTGCGGCAGCTGTTCGGCGAGACCGTGATCGACGTGGACGTGAAGCCGAACCGCGGCGACGCGCTGTCGATGGTCGGCCTGGCGCGCGAGATCGCGGCCTTCAGCGGCGGACAGCTGCGGCTGCCGCCGACGTCCGTCGTCGAAGCGTCGCAGCCGCGTGCCGAGGAACGCGTCAGCGTACGCATCGAAGAACCGGAGCTGTGCCCGCGCTTCACCGCGCGCCTGCTCACCAACGTGTCGAACGGAGCGTCGCCCGACTGGATGCAGCGGCGCCTGGTGGCCGCCGGGATGCGGCCGATCAGCGCCGTCGTCGACGTCACGAACTACGTCATGCACGAGCTGGGACAGCCACAGCACGCGTATGACGCGGACACCGTCCCGGACGGCGAGATCATCGTGCGCCGCGGACGCCCCGGCGAGACGCTCGAGACGATCGACCACCAGGTCCGCCAGGTCGACGAGCGGATGCTCGTCATCGCGGACCGGGAGCGGCCGATCGGCCTGGCGGGGATCATGGGCGGCGCCTCGACCGAGGTCACGGATGCGACGACGAACGTGATCCTGGAGTCGGCGATCTTCGACGGGCCCACCATCCGCAACACGGCGCGCCGGCTCGCCCTGCGCTCGGAGGCGTCGGCACGCCACGAGAAGGGGATCGGCCCCGACCTGCCACGCATCGCCGCCGACCGCGCCGCGCAGCTCATCGCCGAGATCACCGGCGCCACCGTCGCCGCCGGCATCGTCGACAACGACCCTGCCGACAAGCCGCTGCGGCGGATCGAGGTGGACCTGGCGCGCGCATCGCGGCTGATCGGGGTGGAGCTGGACGCCGCCGCCGCCGAACGGCTGCTCACGCCACTTGGCTTCGCGGTCGAGGGCGGCTCGGGCGCGGTCAGCGTGTCGGTGCCGCCGTACCGGGTCGACGTGCTCGAGGCGGTCGACGTCGCGGAGGAGCTGGCGCGGGCGCACGGCTACGCGGCGATTCCCGGGAGGCTGCCGACCGCCGAGCTGCCGCCGTACCGGCCCGATCCCACGCATGACCGGCACGCGGTGCGCCGCATCCTGGCCGGGCTGGGGCTCGACGAGGTGCTGTCGCACGCCCTCATCGGGCCATCCGACCTCCGCCGCAGCGGCTACGACCCTGATGCCGACGGCACGGTACGCGTCTTCAACCCGATCTCCGACGAGCATTCGATCCTGCGACCGGTCCTCTACCCGTCGCTGCTCGCCGCGCTGGACGAGAATGTCCGCCAGCGGCGGGGGAGCGCCTGGATCTTCGAGGTCGGCAAGACCTATCGCGAGACCGGCGATCAGCCGCTGCCACCCGGCGCCGAGACCGCGGGAACCGGGCGAAGCGAAGCCTGGCACGTGGGAATCGCGCTGCTCGGTCCGCGCATCGAGCGCGGCCTGGGATCCGACCCGCGCCAGGCCGACGTCGCGGAGCTGAAGGGCATCGTCGAGGCGCTGCACGGCGCCCTCGGCCTCGATGCACCTGCGTACCGGCCCGAGTCGGCGGAGGAGCGGCATCCGCACCTGCATCCTGGACGCGCCGCGCGGCTGGTCGACGCCGCGGGACGCCCGTACGGGTCGATCGGCGAGCTCCATCCGGAAGTTGCCGCGGCGTGGGACCTGCCGGGACGCCCGGTGCTGGCGGCAATCAACCTGCCGCAGCTCTTCGCCCTGCGTCCCACGGAGCGTCGCGTGAAGCCGGTTCCGGCGGCACAGCCGATCGATCGCGACCTCGCCGTGGTGGTGACCGATGCCACCCCGCTCGGCGACGTGTTGCGCATCGCCCGCTCGTCGGCTGGACCGACGCTCGCCTCGCTGCGCGTCTTTGACGAGTACCGCGGAGCACAGATCGGCGAGGGGCGCGTCTCGTACGCCATCGCGCTCCGCTTCCAGCCCGAGCGCAGCGGCGACGAGAAGGGCGTCGACAAGGCGCTCAACAAGGTGCGAGGCTCGCTGCGGCACCACCTGGGCGCCGAGATCCGCTAGGACGTTCAGCAGGATGGACGGCGCCGATTCGCGGCTGCTACGCTACCGGCCGCCCGAGCGCCGGCATCCGAGTGAGCCGGCAGTCATCGGCGCGAGTGCGGAGGCTGCGTGGACGCTCTGAACGAGCTCAACTGGATCGATCTGCTCATCATTATCGTGCTGGCCGGCGGCGTCTTCGCCGGTTGGACGCAGGGATTGATGCGCTACCTGACCGCCACGCTCGGTACGCTGCTGGCCTTCATCCTGGCGAGCCAGCTCAAGGGACCGCTGACCGACGCGCTCTCGACGTTCTGGACGGCATTCGAGCCGGTCACGCGCGAGATGCTTGTCTACCTCGTGCTTTACATCGGGCTGACGATCGGCTTCTGGTTCGTGGCGCGCGCCTTCTTCCTGCGCACACGCCTGCCGATCGCCAAGGCGCTCGACGAGATCGGCGGCGCGATCTTCGGCCTCCTCTTCACGGTCGTGACGATCGTCTTCCTGCTCGTCGTGCTCGACACCTTCTACGATCCACCGCTCGACGTGGCGGTGGCGAGCGCCGGGTTCCTTGACGGCTTCTACGAGGCCCTCAACACGTCGCTCCTCGGCGGCTACTTCCGGGACGTGGTGATCCAGACGTTCGGCTACATCGCGCGCCCGTTCGTTCCTCCGGAGATCGCCCGCCACCTCCTGCCGTGACCTCGGCCCGTGCCGGCGTCACCCTCGACCGGGCGTGGTTCGATCGCCCGTCGCTGGAGGTGGCTTCCGACCTGCTGGGCAAGCGGCTCGTGCACGAAACGCCCGATGGTCGCATCGCGGGACGCATCGTCGAGGTCGAGGCCTATCGCGGCCCCGAGGACCTGGCTGCACACTCGTCGCACGGGCGCACGGCGCGCAACGCCACGATGTGGGGCGAGGCGGGTCACCTGTACGTCTACCTCGTCTACGGCCTGCACCTGTGCATCAATATCGTGTGCGGCCCCGGCACGAAGCCAGAGGCGGTGCTCATTCGCGGCTGCGCGATCGAGGAGGGCGAGCCGCTGGCCCGACGCGTTCGCGGCACCGTGCCGTTCGAGCGGCTGGCGGCAGGCCCGGGCAACGTCGGAGCCGCGTTCCACATCACGCGGGCGCTCGATGGCACGGACCTGCTGCACGGCCCGATCCACATCGAGGCGGGGGAGCCACCATTGACCGTTGTCAGCCGCCCGCGGGTGGGCGTGGGCTATGCGGGCGACTGGGCCATGCGCCCGTATCGGTTCCTGATCCCGGACGATCCCCATGTCAGCCGACGCTGAATCGGCCGGCGCGGGCGACGCCGGCACGCTTCGGGCCCTCGAATTTGCGGCGATCGTCAACGCGCTCGCGGCACTGACCTCGTTCGGCCCGTCGCACGAGCTGGCGCTGGCCACCCTTCCCTCATCGGATCTGATCCTGGTCGACCTCCTCAACGACCAGACCGATGAAGCAGCGCGCCTGCTCGACGAGCAGGCACAGGCAGCCATCGGCGGGGCACGTGACATCCGCGTCGCGCTGGGCCGCGCCCGGCGCGGCGGCCGCGTCACCGCCGCGGAGCTGCTCGAGATCGCCGATACGCTCCTCGCCGCAGAGCGCTTCGGCGACCGGTTGCGCGAGTGGCGCGGCCGGCACCTGTCCGAGGTGCGCGGCGAGCTGGATCCCGCGCCGCAGCTGCGCGAGCGCATCGAGCGCAGCGTCGATGACTCGGGCGAGCTGCTCGACACTGCCTCGGCGGAGCTGGGCGCGATCCGCAAGCGAATCCGCACGGCGCAGAACCGCGTGCGCGAGCGGCTCAACAGCATGCTGCGCTCGACCGACCTCGCCGGGGCGATCGGCGAGGCGATCGTCACCGTGCGCGCGGGCCGCTACGTGATCCCGGTGCGCGCCGAGGCCAAGGGCCGGGTGAAGGGGATCGTGCACGACCAGAGCGCCTCGGGCGCCACGCTCTTCGTCGAGCCGCTGGGCGTCGTGGAGCTCAACAACGCACTGACCCAGGCCGCGCTCGACGAGGAACGCGAGGAGGAGCGGATCCTCGACGAGCTGTCGCGCGCGATCGAGACGCGCGGCGAGTCGCTGACCGCCTCGCTCGATGCCCTGGCACGCGCCGACTTGTGGATCGCGCGAGCACGCCTGGGCGCCCAGCAGGACGCGGTGCGTCCGGCACGGTCTGATGACGCGGTCGAGCTGCTCACGGCGCGCCACCCGCTCCTGGGACCCGGCGCCGTGCCGATCGACCTGCGGTTGGGCGATCGCTTCGGATATCGGGCGCTGGTCGTGACCGGGCCGAACACCGGCGGTAAGACGGTCGCACTCAAGACGCTGGGCCTCCTGGCGCTCATGCACCAGGCCGGGCTGCGTGTCCCCGCGGCACAGGGCAGCCGGCTGCCGGTCTTCCGGCAGGTGATGGCCGATATCGGCGACGAGCAGAGCATCGCCCAGTCGCTCTCAACCTTCTCGAGCCACCTGCGCAACGTCGTGCGCTTCGTGGCGGCGGCAGGCCCCGACACGCTCATCCTGCTCGACGAGGTCGGCGCCGGTACCGATCCGGCGGAGGGCTCCGCCCTGGCCATGGCGATCGTGTCGCGCCTCCTGTCGCTCGGGGCGACGGTCGCGGCGACGACGCACTACGCCGAGCTCAAGACATTCGCCGAGACGCACCCCGACGTCACGAACGCGGCCGTCGAGTTCGACGTCGCCACCCTGCGACCGACCTATCGCCTCGAGATCGGCCTGCCCGGCAAGAGCCAGGCCTTCGCGATTGCCGAGCGGCTGGGCCTGTCTGAGGCGATTCTGGCGGATGCGCGCAGCCACATCTCCGAGGAGCACGTCACGCTCGAAGAGACAATTGCTTCGATCCAGCGCACCGAGGCGGCGCGCGCCAGGGAGCTCGAGGAGGCGCAGGCGACGCGCGCCGCTTCGGACGCGGAGCTGACGCTCGCCCGCTCCGGCACCGCGCGCGCTCGCCACGAAGCCGGAAAGATCCTGGCCGATGCCCGCGCAGCCGCCGACGACCTGCTCGCCGCCGCCGAGCGCGAGGTGGCCGAGACGCGTCGCGAGCTGGCTCACCAACGCCGCAGCGCACCGGCCCGCGAGGCGGCAAACGCTGGCCTCGAGACACTGGCGCAGCGCACCGCCGCCGCGCGCAAGGCGAGCAAAGCGGTCGAGCCGGCTGCAGAGCCTGAACACACCGTCGCTGAAGGCGTACCGCAGCCGCGCGTCGGCCTCTGGGTGCGCAGCCGCACGATGGGCCTCAAGGGCCGCATCGTTGACATCAGCGGCAAGACCGGCCGTGCCACGCTGGAGACCGATGACGCCCGCATCGTGCTCCCCGGTGACGACCTGGAGATCATTCCCGAGCCGGTCAGCGGACCGACGGCCCGCGACCGCGAGGCTGACGAGATGCGGCGGCGCGCCGCGGAGCGCGTCTCACCGACGATCGACCTGCATGGCGAGCGGGTCGCGGCTGCGCTCGAGCGCCTCGACGGCTATCTGAACGACGTGCTCCTGGCGGGACTCGACGAGGCCATCATCATTCACGGCATCGGAACCGGCGCGCTGCGCCGCGCGGTGCGCGACTACCTGGCCGAGCACCCGCGCGTCCGCGGCCAGCGCCCCGGACGCAAGGACGAGGGCGGCGACGGAGCAACCGTCGCGCTCTTCTAGCCCGGGACGGCCTCGGGGGTCACAGTCGGCGTCGGCACCGCAGTGGTTGGTGTCGGACCGGGAGTGACGATAACCGGCGTCGGAGTCGCGGCCGGCGTGGGCGTGGGTGACGGGGTCGGCGTTGGCGACGGGGTGGGGGACGGCGACGGCGTGGGCGTCGAGGTCGGGAACTCGCCGGGCGTGCACTCCTCGGCCGGCGCGAGTGGCGCGTCGAGGGGTCCGGGGAACGGCGCGCGGACCTGGCTGTTCAGCTCGTCCTCGCGGTCGCGCCACTCGTCGATCCACGCGTCGTTCGCCGCCTGCCAGGTGGGACGCGCGTCGCTGTTCTCCCACGAGCCCAGGTCGAGGTAGACGCGCTCCTCGGCCTCGGGGGGTGACGGCTCGGCGCTCGGGTCGGGGCTTCCGGACGGAGCCACGGTCTCGAAGTCGCCACAGCCCTCCTGCCAGATGCGGCCGCTCTCATTCTCGATGCGCAGCTCCCGGTGCGCGGTGTCGCGCTGCGTCGGCTGGTTCGACGCCGCGAAGATCTCGGTCACGGTCGACTGCGTGAACTCACCCGGCAGGAGGCCGCTCATGGCGTCGACGGCGACGTCGACGATGCCCTCGGGACGCGGGAAGTCGCGGATCGGCAGCTCGTTGGCCGCGGTCACCTCGGCCATGTAGTCGTGCCAGATGAATGTCGGACCATCGGCTGCAAAGACGTCCTGGATCGCGCTGAAGTCGCTGTTGCCGACCCAGACCCCGGTCATCACCGCGCCCTCGGCGTTCGCCAGATCCGCATCGGCCGCCAGGAATCCGAAGGCCTGCAGGTCCCGGAAGTCGTTCGTCGTACCGGTCTTCAGGGTGGCCGGCCGGCGGCCGGCATCGGTCGTCAGCTGGAAGCGAGGTCCCCACAGGGGGTTGGCGGCGGGATCGGTGTTGTCAGCCAGGATGTCGGTGACGAGGTAGGCGCTCTGCGGGGTGAGGACCCGCGCTGGCTCATCGGCATCGTTGGCGTGGTCGTAGATGACGTTTCCGTTGCGGTCCTGAATCGTCTCGATCAGGTAAGGCGCCGCGTAGAGCCCGCCGTTGGCGATGGCGCCATACGCGCCCGCCAGGTCGAGCATCTTGACGCCGATCGTCCCCAGGGTCAGTGATGGCACGGCGGCGTCGACATCGGCCTGCTGTGACGGGTCCCAGTCGATGCCCATGCGCTCGGCCTCGGCCACGACGCGGTCGCCGCCGATGAGCTGCTGGATCTTCGTGACCGGGATATTGAGCGAGTACTTCAAAGCGTCGCGCACGCGGACCGGGCCACGCTCCTTGTTATCAGCATTCGGCACCGAGTAGCCGTTGGCGATCTCGCCCTCGACGTCCATCAGCATCGTGGCGGGGGTGATCGTGCCGGTCTCGAAGCCGGTGGCATAGGTGATCGGCTTGAACGCGGAGCCGGACTGGCGGTAGGCCTGGCCCACCACGTCGAAGGCTGGCTGGTGCTCGGGCGTCGGCTCGCCGTAGAAATCGGCGCTGCCCACGTAGGCCAGGATCTGCCCGGTGCGGTAGTTGATGCTCACGATCGCGTCGTTGTTGATGTTGCGACCCTGGAGCTGCTTGATCCAGGTGAGCGCCGTCTCACCGTACTTGGCGAGCAGCTCCTCGTCGGTCATGCGGTTCATGTCATAGCCCACAGCGGCCCACTTCTCGGCAGTGACCTGGTAGCCCTCGTAATCGAGTGTCGTGTTGATCGTGTAGCCCTCGCGATCGAGGCGCTCCTCGCTGCCCAGCAGCTCGGCGGCGGCGCGGCGCACGGCGTAGACGAAGTGCGGGGCGCGGTAACGCTCGTCCTCCTGCGCCACGAGCCGCACCGGCTCGGCCAGCGCGGCGTCACGCTGCTCGGCGCTGATGTGGCCCTGGTCGACCATCTCGTTCAGCACGAAGCCCATCACGGCGGCCGGCTCGCTGTCCGGCGGGACGACCAGGACCTCCTCGCCGTCGAGGGTGCGCGGCTCGGCCACCAGCGTCGGGTCGAGCTGCGACGGCGAGCGAACCAGTCCCGCCAGCATTGCCGCTTCCGCGACGGTCAGCTCGTCGGCCGGGTCGCCGGAGGTGATGTCCTTGCCGAAGTACGCGTTCGCGGCGGCCCACACCCCGTAGGCGTTGTTGCCGTAGTAGACCTGGTTCAGGTACGCCGCCAGCAGCCGTTCCTTGCCCTCCCGACCCGGGTACGCGTCGTTGACCTGCAGCGCCAGGACCGCCTCCTTGAGCTTGCGCTCGAACTGGCGGCTCGGGTCGGCGAGCAGATCGGCGGGCAGGAGGTTGTTGCGCACCAGCTGCTGACAGATCGTCGAGGCGCCCGAGACCGTCTCGCCGGCACTGAAGTTCTGCAGCGCGGCCCGCACGATGCTGCGGATATCCACGCACGGGTTCGTCCAGAAGGTCTGGTCCTCGGCTGCCACCTGGGCGTCCTGCATCACCTGCGGGATCTGGTCAAGACCGATGACGTTGCGGTTCTCCGCCGAGAAGCGCGCCAGCTCCTGTCCGTCGCCCGACAGCACCACCGATCCCTCGGCCAGCTGGAAGTTCTCGAGCTCCCTCGCGTCCGGCAGGCCGCTCGTCAGCGAGGCGTATGCGGCCATCATGCCGCCGAACAGCCCGATGGCCAGCGCGGTGAAGACGCCGAGGATCAGCGCCGCGCCATTCGGGAAGCCGCCGCGCCGCTGGGGGCGGGGGGCGCGCGCGCCGCGCGGTGCGGGGCGCGGCGGGGGACGTCGCGTCATCGCCGCCGAGGGTAGCACGCTGCGCCCGGCCACTCCATCGGTCCGTATACTCGACCGCCCATGGCATCCGACATCCTCGACGACCTTGCCTGGCGCGGCCTGATCGAGATCAGCACCGATCTCGACGCGCTCGGTGCCACCCTCAGCGCTGGGCCGGTGACGCTGTATTGCGGCTTCGACCCGACGGCGCCGTCGCTGCACTTCGGCAACCTGGTGCAGCTCGTCACGCTGCGGCGATTCCAGGACGCCGGACACCGGGTCATCGGGCTGGTGGGTGGCGGAACGGGGCTGATCGGCGACCCGTCGGGACGCTCGGAGGAGCGCGCGCTCAACGAGGAGGCCGTCGTGGCCGGCTGGGTCGACCGAATCCGGTCGCAGGTCGAGGGCGTGCTGCGCTTCGATGGCGAGAACCCCGCGATCATGGCCAACAACCTGGACTGGACCGCGCCGGTCTCGATCATCGAGTTCCTGCGGGATGTCGGGAAGCACTTCACCGTGAGCCGCATGCTGGCCAAGGAGGTCGTCGCTTCGCGGCTGGAGGCAGGCATCAGCTTCACCGAGTTCAGCTACCAGCTGCTCCAGGCGCACGACTTCCTGCAGCTCTACCGGCGCCACGGCTGCACGCTGCAGACCGGCGGCTCGGACCAGTGGGGCAACCTGACGGCGGGGGTCGATCTCATCCGTCGCGTCGAGGGCGTCAGCGTGCACGCGCTGGCCACGCCACTGCTCACGAAGGCCGACGGCACGAAGTACGGCAAGACGGCGGGCTCGACGGTCTGGATGGACCCGGCCATGACCTCGCCGTACGCCTTCTATCAATACTTCCTCAACCAGGCCGATGCCGACGTCGGGCCGCTCCTGCGCACGTTCAGCTTCCGCTCACACTCCGAGATCGTGGCCCTCGAGGAGGCGGGTGCCGCGCGCCCCGAGTCGCGCGAGGGGCAGCGCGTGCTGGCGGGCGAGCTGACCGCGCTGGTGCACGGTCCGCAGGCGGCCGAGGCGGCCGTCGCGGCGTCCGAGGCGCTCTTCGGGTCCGGCGACCTGCGCGCACTCGACGCTGCCACGCTCGAGGCTGCGGTGGCCGACCTGCCGCGGGTTGTCGTGGCGCCGCCGCTGGCGGGGATCGTGGACCTCCTGGTCGCGTCCGGCCTCGCGCGCTCGCGCGGCGAGGGACGGCGAGCGCTGGAACAGGGCGGGGTCTACGTCAACAACGAGCGGGTCGGCGCGGACGAGGCGCCGGGCAGCGATGCGCTGCTGCACGGACGCTGGCTGCTCCTGCGACGTGGCAAGCGCTCGATCGCCATCGTCGAGGTCGCCAGCTGAGCGTTCCGTGCCGCGAAGGCCAGCCAGGCTGGCCATCGAGCGGTTGGACGCCCGAATTTCGACGTTCGTTGGTCTTGAGGCCAGTCAGCATGGCCGGATGGCGATGGAACGCCGCCACGATGGTCAGCTGGCCAGCCTGGCTGGCATCGGGCACATGCCGAGCCGGCCAGCTCGTTGGCATCGGGGGTCAGTGCTTGTCGGCGCCGTGCCCCGCGCTCGCGGCATGATCGGCGATCACCTTCTGCGCCACGTTTGGTGGGACCTCCGCGTAATGGTCCAGCTTCCAGCCGAAGCGCCCGCGTCCCTGGGTGATCGAGCGCAGCTCGGTGGCGTAATGGAACATCTCGGCCTGCGGCACCTGCGCGCGCAGGTGCTGGGTTCCATCGGCCGAATCCATGCCGAGCACGTGGCCGCGCTTGGCGGTGATCTGGCCCATGACATCGCCCATGTAGACGTCGGGGACCGTGATCTCGACCTCCAGGATCGGCTCGAGCAGGATCGGATCGGCCTGTTCGAAGGCCCGCTTCAGCGCCTGCGAGGCGGCGACCTTGAACGCCATCTCGGAGCTGTCGACGGCATGGTAGCTGCCGTCGACCAGCGTCGCCTTGAGATCCACGACCGGGTAGCCGGCGAGCACGCCCTCGCCCATCGCCTCGCGCAGGCCCTTGTCGACCGCGGGGATGTACTGCTTCGGCACCACCCCACCGACAATCCGGTCGCCGAACACGAACCCGGAGCCTGATTCACCGGGCTCGAACTCGATGACGACGTGGCCGAACTGGCCGTGGCCGCCTGTCTGGCGCTTGAACCGGTTGTCGATCCTGGCCTGCTTCCGAATCGTCTCCCGGTACGGCACCCGCGGGGTCGCGGTCCTGACCGATGCGCTCCACTTGCGCCGCAGCCGATCCACGATGACGTCGACGTGCGCATCGCCCATCGCGGTGAGGATCGTCTCGCCGGTGCCGTCGTCCCTTCGGACCTGGACCGATGGCTCCTCTTCCTGCAGCCGAGCCAGCGCCTGGCCGAGCTTGTCGAGGTCGGCCTTGCTCTCCGGCTCGATGCTGACCTGCAGGGACGGCGGCGAAAATTCGAAGCGCGGCAGCTCGACGGCCTGCGAGCGATCCGCGACAAGCGTGTCGCCGATCGTCGTGCTCGTCAGCTTCGCGACCGCCGCGATGTCACCGGGGCCGACCTGCGCCAGGTTCTCCTGGTCCTTGCCCTGGATGGCGAGCAGATTGCCGACCCGCTCATCCTCCTTGCGGCTTGCGTTCACGACATGTCCCTGGCTGCGGAGCGTGCCGCTGACGACGCGGAAGCAGGTCAGGCGGCCGACGAACGGATCGGAGATCGTCTTGAACACCTGCGCCACGAACGGCGCCGACGGATCGGGCTCCAGCCGCGTGCCATCAACACTCGCTCGCGCGCCGGCCTCGGCGGGGGAGGGCACGTGCTTGACGATCATGGAGAGCAGCTCGCGCACGCCGATGTTCTTGAGCGCGCTGCCGACGAAAACCGGCACCACCGTGCCCTCGCGCGTGCCCTTGTGCATCGCCGCCTCGATCTCTTCATCGGTCAGCGGCTCGCCATCGAGGTACTTCATCATCAGCTCGTCGCTCGCCTCGGCCGCCGCCTCCACCAGCGCGTCGCGCCGGCTGTGCTCGATCCCCTCGAGCTCCGCGGGCACCGGCACTTCCTTCGCCGTGCCGTTCTCGTAGATCGTGGCGTGCTCCTCGATCACGTCGACGTAGCCGCGGAACGAATCGGCGGAGCCGATCGGCAGGTAGACCGGGGCGATCTTCGGCCCGAATACCGCCTTCAGGCCATCGAGCACCGCGTCGTAGTTGGCGTTTTCGCGGTCCATCTTGTTGACGAAGACCAGCCGCGGCAGGCCGCGTGCGTCGGCCAGTCGCCAGACCTCCTCGGTGCCCACCTCGACCCCGGCTGATGCGTCGATCACCACGATCGCGGCGTCGACCGCCGCCAGCGCCTCGACGACATCAGCCTGGAAGTCGGCGTAGCCGGGGGTGTCGACAATCGTGATCCGCACGCCCTCGTGCTCGAGCGAGCCGATCCCCAGGTTGATGCTCTGCTTGCGTTTCTGCTCGTCGGGATCGTGATCCAGCGTCGCCGTCCCGGCGTCCACGCTTCCCAGTCGCTGAATCGCGCCGGCGTCGAAGAGCATCGCCTCGGCGAGACTCGTCTTGCCGGCGCCACCGTGGGAGATGAGCGCAACGTTGCGGATCTTGTCGGGCGTGGTCGGCTTCATCGGTCCTCCTAGGGCGCGTTGGGCGCACACCGGGTTGCCGAGGCCGATCCGCCTCGGGCGGTAGGTCGGATTTGGAGCGCCATTATAGGTTGGCGCCAGCGCTGGACTCGCCCTCCACAAACGGAGCTTGCCTTCCGGGCGCGAGCGTTCACGCCCGTGGGAGCGCGTTCATGACACATGCTCATGCAGAGCGGCGTTACGAAGTCACAGGTCCGTCCTTCGGTGACCGATGTCTCGTGTGGCGAGCGAACGTCCTCTTAATCGGCCGATTTGGAGGCCGTCGCGGCCCTGGCAACCGCCGGTACCGACGTAACGCCCGTCGCATGAGCATCAGTCGGGTTGCCAGATCGGATGCGGGCTCCACGCTGAGACCGCCTGGCGTTGAGCGTCCGGACATCGGTCAATGGAAGGTAGATGAGCAGATTCGCCGATCCAGCGCTCGGCCGCCTCAACCAGCTCCTGGCGGAATGCCCGCGCAGGGCGAACGCCGCGAACAGCGCTGCGTGCCGCGCGACGATGCGGTGCTGTTGGCGCTCGTCGGCAATCACGAGCATCGTCACCACGTGCCTCGCTTGCCATCCACGGTCCCTGGCAATGCCGAGGGCGAGCCGCCCTTTGACGTCAAGCTGGCCGAGCGCGGCTTGGACGTCCCCGATTGCCGTCTTCACCTCGATCACCAGCACGATGCCCGAGGCACGGTGGTATGCGAGAACGTCGTAGCGACCGCGGTCGCCGTAGTGGTTGAAGCTCACCTCGACCGCGCACAGCCACCCGGCCGCGGTCAGCAGGTTGACCACCGCATTCTGCAGCTCGGCGTGCCCGGCATCCACGAGGCGGTCGAGCTGCTCGCCTTGCCAGGACAGATACACGACGAGGCGTGCACCCAGCGCCGCGGCAACCTTGTCCGCGACTGCGAACAGCATGCGATCGCACTCTCCGCGCTCGAGTCGGCTGATCATCTGGCGCGACAGGCCGGTCATCGCGGCAACGTCGATCTGGCGCAGGCCGAGCCTTCGTCGAAGAACGCGGAATCGCTCGCCGAGGGTCGTCCACATGGACACAGGGTGAACGGGGGCACTTACTGCGGAATGATCGGCGGCTTACCGATGCAGCATGACCAGGTTCGAGGGCATCGATGACGCATTCCCACGTGGAGTACCCCTACGAAGCCTGCGAGCGGTGGCTCCAGGACAGATGGCTCGTGTGGCGAGCGAACGTCAGGCAAATCGGCCGGTTTCACGCGGATCGACGCCGTCATAGCCCGCACTACCGCCGTAATGCCCCGGCAGTGAGCATCTGTCACCTTGCGGAGGCACACGGGAGTCACGATCCGACCATACGGCCGTCACTTGGTAGAATCGGTCCTTGGTGCCGCATGCGGCGAAGGAGGACCGATGTCCGGCCACAGCAAGTGGTCCCAGATCAAACGACAAAAGGGCGTGAACGACGCCAAGCGTGGCGCGCTGTTCACGAAGCTGACCCGCGAGATCATCACGGCCGCCCGGCAGGGAGGCGGCGACGTCGATGGCAATTATCGGCTGCGCATGGCGGTCGACAATGCGCGGGCGAACAGCATGCCCGCCGACAACATCAAGCGGGCGATCGAGCGCGCGACGGGTGCCGGCGCGGACGCGGAGCAGTACGAGGAGATCACGTACGAGGGCTTCGGGCCGTCGAACGTGGCGGTGATCGTCGCGACCATGACCGACAACCGCAATCGCACCGCCGGCGAGATCCGCAGCATCTTCAACAAGGTCGGTGGCTCGCTGACGCCGGTCGCGTGGCAGTTCGAGCAGAAGGGCATCATTAACGTGCCGCTCAACGGCACCGACCCGGACGAGGTGTCGCTGGCCGCGATCGATGCCGGAGCCGAGGACGTGAGCCCGCCCGATGCCGGCGCGCTCGTCGTCACCACCCAGCCAGCCGACCTCGAGGCCGTCCGGCGCGCCTTGGCCGATGCCGGCTACGAGGCCGAATCGGCCGAACTGAGCATGGAGCCGACGACAAGGGTCGAGA
This sequence comes from Chloroflexota bacterium, assembly GCA_039933775.1. Taxonomy (GTDB): domain Bacteria; phylum Chloroflexota; class Limnocylindria; order QHBO01; family QHBO01; genus JBDTNK01. The sequence goes on from JBDTNK010000038.1 coordinate 16,655, forward strand.
TCGGTGACGAGAAGTCTGCGAAGCAGGTGCTCGGCTTCATGGAGCGCCTCGAGGATCTCGACGACGTGCAGAATGTGTATGCCAACTTCGACATCCCCGCCGACCTGATGGAGCAGCTCGAAGCCCAGGTCGTCTGACCGATGTCGCCGCGCGCGATCCTGGCGGCCGCGAGCGCGCTTGCGCTCACCGTCGCGACCGCGGCGTGCAGCAGTGAGCCGCCCTGCGCTGATCTCGGGCCGGTGAGCGACTATCCGGAGAACACCGTCACGCGCGCTTCGTGCATCGACGCGTTCGTCGTCAACGATGGCGGCGAGTTCCACGTCTTCCTCGCGCGGTCGATGCACCTCGAAGGCGAGGGCCTCGCCTGGGAGCCTAATGGCGCTGAAGTCGTGACCGAATGGAGCAGCCCGCTTCCGGGAGTGCCACTCCCACTCACCGGCTCGTTCTACAACCCGATGCACGGCGAACGCTTCGCTATCGACGGCAGCGTGCTCGAAGGTCCGGCGAACGGTCCGCTCTGGAGCTGCCCGATCGAGACCCGTGACGGCGAGCTGTGGGTCAAGGCCCGCGACGGCTCCGACGCCGCGACGATTACGGCGCTGTGCATGGCAACCTCCTCGCCGCTGCCGTCCTGACCCGTACACTCAGCCGGTGATCGCACTCGGCATCGATCCCGGCACGGCAATCTGCGGCTTCGGCGTCGTCTCCCTCGAGGACGGCCACCTGCGCATGATCGACGCCGGCGTCATCCGAACTCCCTCCGAAGAGACCGATGCCGCACGATTGCGGCAGCTCCACGACGCGCTCCGTTCGCTGCTTGCCACGCACCGGCCCCAGCGGGTCGCCGTCGAGCGGCTCTTCTTCCAGCGCAACGTGCAGACCGCCATGACCGTGGGGCAGGCACGCGGCATTGCGCTGCTCTGCGCCGCCGAGCACGACGTGCCGATCGACGAGCCGACACCGAACGAGGTCAAGCAGGCGGTCTGCGGCAACGGCTCCGCCGACAAGCGGCAGGTGGCCGTGATGGTCCAGCGGCTGCTCGGCGTCTCGCTGATCGGCGTGCCCGACGACGCGACCGATGCGCTGGCCATCGCCATCGGCTGCTGCTACCGCGCCGCGGCCGAGCCACGCCTGGCTACGGCCCGATGATCGGGTCGCTGCGTGGCCCGGTCACGCATGTCGGGATCGACCATGTGCTCGTCGAGCTCGGAGGCATCGGTTACCGAGTGGTTGTCAGCCCTGCCAATCTGGCGAAGCTGCGCCCGGGGAGCGAGGCGCACCTCTTCACGCACCATCTCGTGCGCGAGGATCAGCAGGCGCTCTTCGGCTTCGCGAAGGTGGAGGAGCTTGCCTTCTTCGAGCTGCTGATGACGGTGTCGGGCGTCGGGCCGCGGCTGGCGCTGGCGATCACCGCCGCGCATTTGGTGACGAAGCTGCAGCTCGCCATCGTGACCGACGACGTCGACGTCTTCACCTCGGTCAGCGGGGTGGGCCGCAAGACCGCGCAGCGGATCATCCTGGAGCTCAAGGAAAAGGTGCACGCGGCGGGCATCGCGGCGGGCGGCGGGGGAGCCAGTGCCGATTCAGATGTCGTCGCCGCGCTCGAGTCACTCGGCTACACGGCGACCGAAGCGCGTCGGGCCGCTGGTGCGGTGGCTGGCGGCGAGAATGCGCTGGACGCTCGGATCAAAGCCGCACTCCAGGAGCTC
>JBDTNK010000039.1:0-17587 GCA_039933775.1 Chloroflexota bacterium
ACGGGGTCATCAGCGACTTCGACGTCACCGAGCAGATGATCCGGTACTTCATCCAAAAGGTGCATGACCGATACGCCCGCATCCCGCGCCCGCGCGTGCTCGTCGGCATCCCGTCGGGCGTGACCGAGGTCGAGAAAAGGGCCGTGCGCGACGCGACGATCAACGCCGGCGCCCGCTGGGCCCGCCTCATCGAGGAGCCGATGGCGGCGGCGATCGGTGCCGGCCTGCCTGTGAGCGAGCCGAGCGGCAGCCTCATCGTGGATATCGGGGGCGGGACGACCGAGGTGGCGGTCGTGAGCCTGGGCGGCATCGTGGTGAGCCGCAGCATCCGCATCGGCGGCGATGAGATGGACACCGATATCGTCAGCTTCGCGCGGCGCGAGTACAACCTGCTGATGGGTGAGCGGACCGCCGAGGACATCAAGATCGCCGTCGGCTCTGCGCACCCCGCGCCGGAGAGCCGCACCGTCACGTTCCGTGGCCGCGACCTCCTCACCGGCTTGCCGCGCAGCGTCGAGGTGGGAAGCGAGCAGATCCGCGAGGCGCTCGAGCCATCGGTCGTGCAGATCATCGACGCGATCAAGGAGACGATCGAGGAGACGCCACCGGAGCTGGTGGCGGACATCATGGACCAGGGAATCGTGCTGGCCGGCGGCGGAGCGCTGCTCGTGGGGCTCGACAAGCGCGTCGCGGAGGCGACCCAGATGCCGGTCCACATCGCGGACGACCCGCTGACCTGCGTCGTGCGCGGCACCGGGCGCGTGCTCGAGGATCTCGACACGCTCGAGCGCGTTCTCGTCAACGAGCAGTTCACGCGCGCGCCGCGCTGACGCGAGATGCGTCGATCCCGATTCGGGAACCTGGGCAGCCTGGGGCCGAAACATCGGTCCAGGGCTGGGATGTGGTTTGCCGCGTTCCTGATCATCAGCCTCGTGATGCTGCTCGCCTCGCGCACCGAGCCCGCACTCTTCGTGCAGCGCGCCAGCGTCGGCGCGCTGCAGCCGGTGCGCAGCGTGATTGCGGGGATCGGCGAAGGGGTCGACGGCCTCTTCGGGGCGCTGGGCGAGATCGATCGGCTGCGCTCGGAGAACGACGCGCTGCGCCGCGAGCTCGCGGGGTCGGCGGAGCGAATCGCGGAGCTGGGCGAGGCGGCCGCCGAGAACGGTGAGCTGCGCGACCTGCTCGGCATCGCCGAGGCTCTCGACATGGACCTGCTGCCGGTGCGCATCACCAGCCGCGACCCGTCGAACTTCACCGCGGACGTCGCGATCGATGCCGGCACTCGCGACGGCCTGCGTGACGGGATGGCGGTCCTGGGCTCTGCCGAGGGCGCCGGGGCGCTGGCGGGGACGCTCGTCGACGTCGGGCCCGATTCGGCGCGGGTGCGCTTCATCGTCGACACGCGCTCGAGCGTCATCGCCCTCGACCAGGCGTCACGGGCGATGGGCCTGATCCAGGGCCAGCTGGGCGGCCAGCTGGTCATGGTCGAGATCGCGGCCGGAGAGACCGTGGCGGTCGGCGATACGATCATCAGCGCCGGGCTCGAGGTCTCGCCGGAGGCACGCAGCAGCTATCCGAAGGGCCTGCTCATCGGGACGGTGCGGGCCGTACAGCCCGACGCTAACGCGCTGACGCAGACCGCGTTCGTGCGGCCGGCGCTGGAGATCGGCCGCCTGGAGCGGCTGCTGGTGGTGCTCGACTTCAGCCAGAGCTGATGGCGCTAGGCCCCGAGCGGGCTCCATCGGTCATGCGAGCAAGCGGACCATCGCGCCATTGGCCGGGCCGTGCGCCACGCATAGGGTTGCGGAGACCCATCCCGTGTGCCCCCAGGAGCGTCCATTGCGAGTCCGCCTGGCAACCGCGTTCGTTGCCCTCTTCCTCTTCACGTCCCTCGCCGTGCCGGCCGGCGCGCATGCGGCCGACGCCGCGGTCACGGCGCCGCGCAAGGTCGTGATCATCGTCGGTCCGACCGCCATCAGCCAGTCCACCTACGTCCCCATGGCCGACACCCTGGCCGCCACCGCGACCACCGCGGGTGCCGCGGTCACCAAGCTGTACTGCAAGGATGCCACGGAGGCGCAGGTTCTGGCGGCGACCGCCGGCGCGAACATCATCGTCTACTTCGGGCACGGCAACGGCTTCCCCAACCCGTACACGACGCCGGCCTACACGTATGACGCTGGGCAGATCTATCCGGCCGGCACGAACGGCTGGGGCCTCGCCAAGGGCGGCACGTCGTGCAACGACGATAACCTGAGGTATTACGGCGAGAGCTGGATCACTGCCAATGTCAAGCCCGCGCCGGGCTTCACGATGATCTATTCGAACGCCTGCTACACCCCGGGCGCCGGTGAGGACGAGGCCGGCCACCCGACCGATGAGCGCATGGCCTGGACGCGCGTCGGCTACTACAGCCGCGGCGTGCTGGGCATGGGGGCCGGGGCCTATTTCGCGTCGGACCTGTGGCATGGCTCGTCGAGCCTCGTCGACCAGATCCTCCGCAACCCGACCATGACCTACGGCGAGATCTTCAAGCGCGCCAGCGGCTACAGCGCCGCAGCGCTGCGGCCATACGTCCACCCGACCCTCGCCAACCGCCAGGTCTGGCTCCATCGCAGCGGCGACTGGCAGGGCCTGCAGAGCTACTGGTACGCCTTCGCGGGCAACCCCAATAACACACCGAGCAATGCGAACGCCGCGCCACCGGCCGCGCCACCGGCGCCGTCGGTGCTGCCGGTCGAGCGCATCGCCGGAGCGGACCGATACGCCACAGCCGCCCTCACGTCGCAGCGCAACTTCAGCCCTAGCGGCCCCGTCGCCTACGTCGCAACCGGGGCGAACTTCCCCGATGCCCTGGCTGCCGGTGCCGCAGCGGCGAAGCATGGCGCGCCGGTCCTGCTCGTCACATCGAGCGGCATTCCGGCTGCGACAGCTGCCGAGCTGACACGCCTCCGACCCACGAGGATCGTCGTCGTGGGCGCAAGTGGCGTCGTCGGCGACGGTGTCGCAGGCGCGCTCGCAGGGTATGCCACCAGCGGCGAGGTCGAACGCATCGGCGGTGCTGACCGATACGCCACGGCTGCCGCCGTGTCGGCGCGGACCTTTGATCCGCAGGTGCCGGTCGTCTCGATCGCCACCGGTGTCAACTTCCCTGATGCCCTTGCGGGCGTTTCGCCGACGGCGATGCAGGATGGCCCGATCCTCCTCGTCTCGCCTGCCGGCATCCCCGCGGCGACCGCCGCCGAGCTGGCGCGGCTCCAGCCGGGGAAGATCCTGATCTTCGGTAGCACCGGCGTGGTGAGCGAGACTATCGCGGCGCAGCTGGCCGGCTATGCGGGCGGCAACGTCCAGCGCCTGGCTGGCGCCGACCGGTACGCGACCGCCGTGGCGATCAGCGCCGGCACATTCGCGAGCGCTGACACGGTCTATGTGGCGACAGGTCGCAACTTCCCCGATGCGCTGGCGGCGGGTCCCGTCGCCGGACTCAACTCTGGCCCGCTCCTCCTGGTGCCCGGGACGTCGGTGCCGCCCAACGTGCAGGCCGAGCTGCGGCGCCTCGACCCGGAGGAGGTCGTGATCCTCGGCGCGGAAGGAGTGGTGTCCAGCGCTGTCGTGGCCCAGATCCAGGCCGCCGTCGGCGGCTGAGCTTGGCCGGCTTACGCCAAATTCAACATCGGCGCTTGCTCGCTTGTCGTCGTTTCGTACCATTGGCGTCGCCTCGGAATGAACGGTCGGCTCTGGCAACGTGCGCTGCCGGTCGCTGCCGAGCCCTCCCAGACACTGGAGACCGATCCGTTCCTATGACCCGAGCCACCGCAGCGATCCTGTCTCTCATCGTGCTGCTGGGCAGCGTGGCGCTGGAGCCGGTGCTTGCCGCCGACCCGTCGGGCCTGCCGCAGATGCCCGCCGAGCTGAACCGTCCCTCGGTGATGGCCGAGATGGACGCGCTGCACGCTGGCGATTCGATGACTTTCGAACCGGGCGGCTCCCCGCAGCTGTTGGCGGCGGCAGGCGGCATCGGCACCCTGGGACCCGACGACGTCATCACGCTGGCGACGGGGCCCGGTGGAACGCTGCCGAACGGCCTGTCGCGCGAGGTGCTCGGATTCCTGCCGTACTGGATGCTCAACGACCCCGACGTCATCTCGCAGCTTCGCTATGACCTGCTGTCGACGATTGCCTATTACGACGCGGTGATTAACATGGATGGCTCCGTCGCACGTTCGGGGCCCGGCTGGAGCGGGTGGCAGAGCGCGACGATGACCGGTGTCATCAACGCCGCGCACACACGTGGCGTGGAAGTGGTGCTCACCGCGTCGCTGCACGGCTGGGATGCCACCGGCGCCGATCGAATGCAGGCGATGCTCAGCAGCAGCGCGAGCCGGCAGCGGGCGGTCAACGAGATCGCGGCCGAGGTCAAGGCTCGCAACGCTGACGGCGTGAATGTCGACTTCGAGCCGGTGCCACCAGAGCTCCGCAGCCAGTTCACCGCGTTCATACGCGAGCTGAAGGCGGGGCTCGTTGCGGCGGGCGCGAGGTCATATCTCACCGTCAGCACGATGGCCGGCGCGGCCGCGTGGGCGACCGGCTACGACGTCGGGGCGCTTACGGCGCCGGGCGCCGCCGACGCGCTGATGATCATGGCCTATGACCTGTCGTGGAGCGGATCGGGGCGCGCCGGCGGCGTTGCGCCGATCAAGAGTCAGTACGTCTTCGACGTGACTGACACCCTCAACACGCACCTCGCGGCGGGCGTGGCGCCGTCAAAGATGATTTTGGGCGTGCCGTACTACGGGCGCACCTGGCCGACGACGTCGGGCGAGCTTAACTCTACGACGCGCGCCGGTACCTCAACCGCCTGGACCTACACCCAGGCGGTGGCGCAGGCGAGCAAGTGGGGCTGGAGATGGGATCCCGTCGGACTCGTGCCGTGGTATTCGTGGCAGGACAGTGGCTGGTGGCAGGGCTACTACGACGACCAGTCGTCGTTGGGCGCGAAGTACGACCTCATCAATGGTAACGAGCTCGCCGGGGTCGGCATATGGGCCTTGGGAATGGACGTTGATCGCACCGAGCTCGCCAGCACGCTCGCGAGCCGCTTCGCGCGGCGCGCCATCCGATACGGGGGCGCCGATCGGTACGGCACTGCCGCGGCGGCGAGCCAGGCCTTCGCGGCGGGTGTACCGGTCGTGTACATCGCGACGGGGCAGAACTACCCCGATGCGTTGGCCGCGGGACCGGCGGCAGACAGGAACCAGGGCCCGATCCTGCTCGTGGAGCAGAACCGGCTCACCGACCCCACCGTTGCGGCACTCCAGCGGCTCCAGCCGAAATGGATCGTCATCATCGGTGGGCCAGATGCCATCAGCGGCGGGGTCGAGACTGCGCTGAAGGCGTACACCACGGGCCCGGTGACCCGTGTCCAGGGAATCGACCGATACGGAACGGCCGCAAACATCAGCCTCTCCCACTTCCCGGCCGCCGACGTCGTTTACCTCGCGACCGGCCAGAATTATCCCGATGCGCTCCCCGGTGGTATCGCCGCCGCCATCGACGGCGGGCCGATCCTGCTTGTGACCCGCGATGAGATGCCGGCGGCGACGCTGGCCGAGATCGAGCGCCTGAAGCCCGAGCGCGTCGTGGCGCTGGGCGGTTCGGTCGTCATCGGTGACGCGGTGCTCGAGGCTGCCGCGGTGTGGGGGGCGGAGACGAGCCGGCTGGCGGGACCGGATCGCTACGCAACCAGCGTCGAGATCAGCAAGTCGCTCTGGTCCGCCGCAGGATCGGTCTACATCGCGACGGGGTCGTCCTTCCCCGATGGTTTGGCTGCCGCCCCGCTGGCGGCTCGGGACGGTGCGCCGCTACTTCTCGTGAAAGGCGGCACCGTTCCGCCTTCGGTGCTCGCTGAGCTGCGCCGGCTGAACCCGAAGCGGATCGTGCTCATCGGCGGTCCTGCAGCCATTCCCGAGGCGACGCGCAACGCACTGCTGAGCTACTAGCGACCGGTACCTGCCGCCGATCCGTCTAGTACGGATCAGGGCGGCGTGCGGGCACCATCGGGCCATGGAGGTCCGCCAGGCGGGCGCTTAGGGTCGATCTGAACGACTCAGTTACCCGTCCGAGGAGCCCGACAACCATGCGTTCCCTTCGCCTGACGAGCCTCGCCGTGGCGATGGTGCTCGCCACCGTCGCCATCGGTGGACACCCAACGCCGAGCGCTGCCGTCGGCGGCAACCAGTTCGTGCAGCTGTCGAACGTGAAGCGGGCATCGGAGGGCAAGCCGCCAGTCGGCCTTTCCGCGGCGGTCGATCAGATCAGCGTCGAGCGGGCGAATGCGATGGCCTCGACCGACAACTTCGCGCATGACCTTGCGTACGTCGAGCGCCGCTTGCGCGAGCTGGGCCAGTGCTTCAGCGGCTATGGCGAGATCATCGCCTGGGAGCGCGGCTGGGGGAGCCAGTCGTACCAGCGCACGATCGACCAGTGGTGGGCCTCGGCCGGGCATCACGCGATCATGGCCGGCGATTTCAACGCTGCAGGGGGCTCGTGGGCGCTCTCGGGCGCCACGAACAAGCAGTACTCGGTCATGGTCTTCGTCAAGCTGTGCAGCGCGCCCGCGCCGACGCCGCCACCTGCGCCGCTCGAGGACGTCAGCCGGCTCGCCGGCGCGGACCGATACGCGACTGCTGCCGCGATCAGCAGCGCAACCTTCGATCCTGGCGCGGTCGTCGCCTTCGTGGCGACCGGTGGCAACTTCCCCGACGCCCTCGCCGGGGCTGCCGCCGCGGCGTACCTCAACGGACCGGTGCTGCTGACCGACGGCAACTCGCTGCCCGGCGCGACGGCGAATGAGCTTGCACGCCTGCGCCCGGGCCGGATCGTCATCCTGGGCGGGACCGGTGCCATCTCCAATGGCGTGGGCGCCGCGCTCGGCGCCTACGCGCCGGTCTCACGCGTTTCGGGCGGCGACCGCTACGAGACCGCTGCCGCACTCAGTCACAGTACATTCCCTGCGGAGGTCTCGGTCGCCTACGTTTCGACAGGGAGAAACTTTCCCGACGCCCTGGCGGGCGGGGCGGCGGCTGGCCGTGACAGAGGTCCGGTGCTGCTCGTGCGTGGCGACGAAGTGCCCACGGCGACCGCCAACGAGCTGTCGCGCCTTCGGCCCGGACGCATCGTCATCCTCGGCGCGAGTGGCGTCGTGAGCGATGCCGTGGCGCGCACGTTAACGCGGTACAGCAGCAATGTCTCCCGGCTGGCCGGCGCCGATCGCTATGCGACCGCGGTGAAGGTCAGCCAGAGCGGCTTCAAGCCGGACGCGCCACAGACGGTGTATGTCGCCACGGGGGCGAACTTTCCCGATGGGCTCGCCGGCGGGCCTGTAGCCGGCCTCGCGCCCGGCCCGCTGCTGCTCGTAACGTCGAACACGTTGCCATCGATCGTGGCGGCGGAGCTGCAGCGGCTCGCCCCCTCCAACGTGGTGATCCTCGGTGGGCCGGGAACGGTCTCGGACGCCGTTGCTCGGGCGATCGACGCCGTGGTGAATTAGCCGGGCCGCGAACGGGCGCGAGCGCGCGGACCGCCGCGTTCGGCGAGAACGCGCCGCCAGACGGCGGCCATGCCCGCGCGGTGTCGCTCGACATCGAAGCGCTCCGCGGTCGCGGCGACGGTCGTCGGGTCGTAGTCGGGCACCGCGGCCAGCGCGGCGGCGAAATCGCCATCGTCGACCAGCGTGCCGTTGACGCCATCGGTGATCACGTCGCGCAGGCCACCCACCGCACGCGCCACGACCCAGCGCCCCGCGGCGATCGCCTCGGCCGCCACGAGGCCGAACCCCTCGTCGTCCGATGGGACGAGCACGACGTCGTGCGCGGCGAGCAACGCCGGCACGTCAAACGGCGCGATCTCCGAGATCCCCGGACCCAGCAGCGTGTCGGCCAGGCCGCGGGCCACCTCGAGACCCTTGCCCGCGGTGGCGCCGCCCAGGTAGAGGACCCGACGCTCGGCCGGTCGCGGCGATACGACGAAGCGCCGCCGGTCGATCCCGGGCGGGACGATGTCCGGATCGCGACCCCGCGCGCGGACCCAGGCCGCGGTCTGCATCGAGTTCGTGACGACCGCATCCGCGCAGCGCACAACGAGGCTCGCCAGCCAGCGCAGCAGGAGGTTGCGCTCCGCCAGATCGCGCACGTCGCCGCCGTGCGCGTAGACAACGAAGGGCACGCGGCGCAGCCGCGCCGCGAGCAGCGCGATCGGGCCGGTGGGCAGGACGAAGTGGCCCTCAACGCCGTCGAAACGGCCGCGCGCCGTCAGGGCGCGCCACGCGACAGACCAGCTGCGACCCAGCCCCGATCCGGCGTAGTGGCGCGGCGCGACGACATCGGCCTGGACGCCATCCAGCCGGTCGCGGACGAAGGCGCCGGCGGCCGGGCGGTCGGCGGTGGGGAATCGGGCGGTGATCACGAGCAGTCGCATCGGTCTGCGGATGGTAGGGCAGCGCGGCCGGGTAGAATCGGGCCATGACGAGCATCGCCCGCGCCCAGCGCGGAGACGGCCGTGCGCCGAACCAGCTTCGCCCGGTGAAGATCGTGCCGGACTACCTGAAATTCGCCGAGGGCTCCGCGCTCATCCGGATGGGCGACACGCGGGTGCTGTGCGCGGCCACGATCGAGGATCGCGTGCCGGGCTGGATGCGCGGCAAGGGCGCCGGCTGGGTGACGGCCGAGTACAGCATGCTGCCGCGCGCGGGGACCGAGCGCAGCCAGCGCGAGTCGACACGAGGTCGCGTGGGTGGTCGGACGCACGAGATCCAACGCCTCATCGGTCGAGCGCTGCGCGGGGTGATCGACCTGTCGAAACTCGGAGAACGGACCATCACGCTCGACTGCGACGTCCTGCAGGCCGACGGTGGCACGCGCACGGCGAGCATCACCGGCGCCTACGTCGCGCTGGCCCGGGGCCTGGCGAAGTACGGCATGGCGCACCTGCTGACCGGCCAGGTGGGCGCCGTCAGTGTCGGGATCACCGCCGGCACGATCCTGCTCGATCTCAACTACGCGGAGGATTCGACGGCGGACGTCGACTTCAACGTGGTCATGACCGATGACGACCGATTCGTCGAGATCCAGGGCACGGCCGAGCACAAGGCATTCGACCGCGCGCAGATGAACCAGATGGTCGACCTCGCCGCCGCCGGCATCCGTCAGCTCTTCGCCCTGCAGCGCCAGGCGATCGAGGCCAAGGCCGGCGAGTGACGCGCCTCCTCGTCGCCACGACGAACCGCGGCAAGCAGTTCGAGTTTCGGCGCCTCCTCGCCTCGCTCGATGCGGAGGTCGTCACGCCCGACGAGCTGGGCCTCGACCTGCACGTCGAGGAGCCGTACGACAGCTATGCCGAGAACGCCATCGCCAAGGCCGATGCCTACTGCCGCGCCTCGAGCCTGCTGACGATCGCCGATGACTCCGGCATCGAGGTCGCGGCACTCGACTGGGGACCGGGCCCGCGCAGCGCGCGGTTCGGCGGCCCCGAGGTGACCGATCGCGCCGCGCATCTCCTCTCGCTCGTGGACGACGCACCCGACCGCCGAGCACGGATGGTGTGCGACCTGGCGATCGCCGAGCCGGGCGACCCGCCGCTGATCAGTACGGTCGAGGGCATCGTCGAGGGCTCGCTGGCCGTCTTCCCACGCGGCTCCGGGGGCTTCGGCTACGACCCGATCTTTCTGCTCCCCGCCGGGCTGACGACCGGCGAGCTGCCCGAGGAGCAGAAAGACGCGATCTCGCACCGCGGGCGAGCGGTCGAGGCCGCGCTGCCGATCCTGCGCCGGCTGCTTGCCGGCGGCTGATACCCTTCGTCCCGGCGCCACCCCGGACCACCGGACCACTCCGCACCCGCCCATCGTCACGGTGCGGGACCCGATCGGGGGGGCCTACTGTCAGTCGCACCCGCACCACACCTGGAGTCCCGTGACCTCCGTCGCGTCCCGAGCCGCCTCGATCCTGCTTGCCCTGGTTGTCCTCGTCGGCCTGGCCGCGCCCGTGGCCGCTTCCGGCGAGGCCGTCCCGTTGCCCGTGGCCGCCCCACAGGCCGAGACGCCCCCCGCGGCGGAGGAGATTCCAAAGGTCGTCGGCGGCGCCGAGCCGATCATCCTGGCCGACCGCGTGGCGGTGGGCTGGCGCGATGAGCGGCAGGCGGTCGAGACGCTGCGGGTGCAGGCCGACAGCCTGGCCGCGCGCGGCCTCTCGGAGCTCTCCGTCGCGCCGCCTGAGGGTGCGGCCGCGATTGACGCGCCGGCGGTTGTTGCCACGAACGGCCGCCCCGTGGCCGACGTCATCGCCGAGCTGCAGGCGGACCCGGCGGTCGCCTACGCCGAGCCGGTGTACCAGGTCACGACCGCCGAGGTCGGCTCCGTGACCGCCGTCGGGGTCAACGACACGAAGGCGCCGGTGCAGTACAGCCTCGACCGCATGGCGGTGCGCGACGCGTGGTCACTGACGCGCGGCGCGAGCAACATCATCGCGGTCCTGGACACGGGCATCTCGTTCGTGCATGCCGACCTCGCCGGTCGCGCCGCCGGCAACGCCGCGGAGCTGGGCGGCCGGGCCGGCGTCGACGACGACCACAACGGCTTCATCGACGACGGCTGGGGCTGGGACTTCGTGAACAGCGACGGCGACCCGCGCGACGACAATCAGCACGGGACCTGGGTCGCCGGGATCATCGCGGCCAACGTCAACAACGCCCAGGGCATCGCCGGCATCAGCTGGACCGACAAGATCCTTGCCGTCAAGACGATGGGATCCGACGGCATCGGCAACACCGCGGCGCTGGCTGCGGGCATCCGCTATGCGGCCAACCGCGGCGCGAAGGTCATCAACATGAGCGTCGGCGGCTTCCCGTACTCGCAGGCGGTGGCCGATGCGGTGACCTACGCCTGGAGCAAGGGCGCCGTCCTCGTCGGGGCGGCCGGCAACAATCGGCGCGAGGAGACGTACTACCCGGCCAGCTATCCGAACGTCGTCTCGGTCAGCGCCACGCAGCCCGAGGACGGCTTCGCGCACTGGTCGAGCTACGGCAGCGCCGTGGACGTCAGTGCCCCCGGCGCCGACATCTGGACCACGCACTGCCAGGGCTGTACTCCCAGCTCAGCGGGGGGCACCGGCTACGCCTGGGTCAGCGGCACCTCGTTCGCCACCCCGAATGTCTCGGGCGTCGTGGCGCTCATCCGCGCCCGCTACCCGACCTGGACCAACCAGCAGGTCGTTGACCGCCTCATCGCCACCACCGACGACCTGGGCTTTGCCGGGAAGGACAATCGGTTCGGCTACGGCCGCGTGAATGCGTTCCGGGCAGTCGGGGGCAGCCCTGTTGCGCTCGCCGCGCAGCCCACCGACAGCCTGGAACGGAACAACTCGTTCACGTCGCCGCGCCTCCTTGCGCTCAATGCGACGTATCGACCAACCATCAATCCTGCAGGCGATGTCGACTACTTCGCACTCGACATCCCGCGGCTCGGCCGTCTCTCGGTGAGCGTTTCGGCGGTCGGGGACACGCGGACGGTGCCCGAGGTGCGCTCGAGCTGGAGCTTCCAGCCGATCGATCCAATCCTCGAGGTCTTCGCACCAGACGGCACGCTGCTCCAGACCGTTGATAACCCGAACGACTCCTCGGCGACCGAGATCAGCACACGCCGGGTCACTGCCGGCCGCATCCTCGTGCGCGTCCGCAACTGGCTGCCGAATGGCAGCCCGGCCGCTTACACCATCACCCCGAGCTTCGTCGACGATGTGCCGCCGGCGGTCGTGGCGATATCGCCCGCACACGGCAGCACGACGCGCGACGGCTCAGTCCGACCGACGCTGACGTTCAGTGAGCCCGTGGCGTACCTGTCGAACAGCTCGATCCGCCTGCTTGATGGCGCAGGCAAGCCGGTGCCCACCGTTGTGACGTACGATCCGAACACGCGCAAAGCGACCGTCATCCCGACGGGCGGCCTCGTCGGTAATACGCGCTACACGCTTAGCGTTACGACCGATATCAAGGACTCCGCGGGTCTCGCCCTGCCGGCGAGTTCCTGGTGGTTCGCGACCGGACGGGTCACCACTCGATTGGCAGGCGCCGACCGCTACGCGACCGCTGCCGCGATCAGCGCCAGCCGCTTTTCCCCCGGGCCGCCGGTCGTGTATGTCGCTCCGGCGACGAACTTCCCCGATGCGCTCGCCGCTGGGCCTGCGGCTGCGCTGAACGGCGGCCCGGTGCTGCTCGTGACGTCAAGCGGCATCCCGGGAGCCACCGCCAGCGAGCTGAACCGCCTGCATCCCGGACGGATCGTCGTGGTGGGTGGACCGAGCGTGATCGGCCAGGAGGTGCTCGATGCGCTCAACCCATACACGGGCGGCACCGTGACTCGGCTTTCGGGTGACGATCGGTACGAAACGGCTGCCGCAGTCAGCCATGACGCCTTCGGTCCGGGCGTCGGCGTGGCGTACGTCGCAGCGGGCTCAAACTTCCCCGACGCGCTCGCCGGCGGCGCGGCCGCTGCCGCGCAGCACGGCCCGGTGCTCCTGACCCGTGGCGACGCGCTGCCGGCCGCGACCGCCGCCGAGCTGGCATATCTGAAGCCGAGCTGGATCGTGGTGCTCGGCGGGAGCACCGTGGTGAGCGAAGCGGTGAAGAACGCGCTGCACGCCTACTCGCCGAACGTGACTCGGCTCGGCGGCTCGGATCGCTACGCGACTGCAGCCTCGGTCAGCAGGGCGCTGAGCCCCGGCGGTTCGAGCGTCGTCTACATCGCGACGGGGCTCAACTTCCCGGACGCGCTGGCCGGCAGCCCTGTCGCCGGTCTTCGCGCGGCGCCGCTGTTGCTCGTGCCATCGAATCGGCTACCAGCAGAGATCGCTGACGAGCTCAGACGCTTGAACCCGTCGACCATCATCTTCCTTGGCGCCTCGAGCGCGATTCCAGAAGGAATGCGGACCGCCATCGCGGGCCTCTGGCCGTAGGGCCGCCTCCGCTAGAATCGGCGTCGCCCCAGGGAGGTCGCCACGCGATGCGTCCGGCTCGCATCCATTCCACCGCCGAGGTCTCGTCCGACGCCAGCATCGGGCCCGGTACCAGCATCTGGAACCAGGCGCAGGTGCGCGAGCGGGCGCGCATCGGATCGAGCTGCGTCATCGGCAAGAACGTCTACGTCGACTTCGACGTGGTCATCGGCGACAACGTCAAGATCCAAAACAATGTGAGCGTCTTCCATGGCGTGACCATCGAGGACGGCGTCTTCATCGGTCCGCACGTGTGCTTCACGAACGACGTCACGCCGCGCGCCGTCAATCTCGACGGCTCACCAAAGACCAATGACGACTGGCAGGTGAGCCCGATCCTGGTACGCCACGGCGCGGCCGTGGGCGCGAACAGCACGATCCTGCCCGGCGTCACGATCGGTTGCTGGGCGATGATCGGCGCGGGGAGCGTCGTCACGCGCGACGTGGCCGACCACGAGCTGGTGGTCGGCAACCCGGCACGGCGCCTGGGATCCGCCTGCGCCTGTGGCCAGCCGCTGCGCGACGAGACCGATGGCACCGCCTTCGCCGGCACCTGCCCACGCTGCGGCAGACCGTTCCCGCCAACCGACGAGCCGTGAGGGTCCTCACCGTCGTCGGCGCCCGGCCGCAGTTCATCAAGGCGGCGCCGGTCAGCCGCGTGCTGCGCAGGCGGCACACCGAGCTGCTCGTCCACACCGGCCAGCACTACGACGATGCCATGAGCGGCGCCTTCTTCCGCGACCTGCAGATGGCGCCGCCGGACCTGAACATGGAGGTGGGCAGCGGCTCGCACGGCGCGATGGTGGGCGAGATGCTGCGCCGCCTGGAGCCGGTCCTGCTCGAGCACGAGCCGGACGGGGTGCTCCTGTACGGCGATACGAACTCGACGCTTGCCGGCGCCGTCGCCGCCGCCAAGGTCACGTACCACGACGGACGCCGCCCGTGGCTGGCGCACGTGGAGGCCGGGCTGCGCTCGTTCAACCGCGAGATGCCCGAGGAGCGCAACCGGATCGTGGCCGATCACCTCGCCGACGTGCTCCTGGCGCCGACCAAGGTGGCGATGCAGCACCTCGCGCGCGAGGGGCTCGCCGAGCGGGCCGAGCTCGTCGGCGACGTGATGGTCGATGCCTTCGACTGGGCGCTGGCGCGCGCCGCGGAACTGCGCCCCGAAGCGGCGCGCGGGCGTGACGGCTACGTGCTGCTCACGCTGCACCGCGCCGAGAACGTGGACGATCCGGCGCGGCTCGCCGCCTGGCTGGAGGCGCTGCGCGCTGAGGCGCCGGTCATCTTCCCGGCGCATCCGCGCACGCGTGCCGCGATGGAGCGCGCCGCGATCTCGGCCCCCGACAACGTCGCCGTCATCGATCCGGTCGGCTCGCTCGAGATGGTGGCGCTGCTGCGCGACGCGACGCTCGTGGCCACCGACTCCGGTGGGCTGCAGAAGGAGGCATACCTGGCCGGCGTGCCGTGCGTCACGTTCCGCCACGAGACCGAGTGGACCGAGACGCTCGACGCCGGCTGGAACCGGCTCGCCAACCCGAGCCCGGGCATGCTGCACAATGTGCTGGCCGATCCCGCGTTCCTGCGCCGCGACCGCCCGCGACCGCCCCTCTTCGGCCCGGGCGACGCCGCTGGGCGCATCGTCGCGTCGCTCGAGCGGCTCGACGCGCAATCGATCCACAGCGATCGCCGCCCCGGGCAGGGCCGGCGCACGAAGGAGTCCCCCGCATGATCCCGATCGCCCGCCCCAGGATGGGCACCGAGGAGCGCGACCTCGTCTGGAGTGCGCTCGAGGCCGGCGCACTGGCGCAGGGCCCGCGCGTCCATGAGCTCGAGGAGCGCTTCGCGGCGTTCATCGGCGTTCGGCACGCGGTCGCGACCAGCTCCGGCACCACGGCCTTGCATCTTGCCGTGCTGGCCAACGGGATCGGACCGGGCGACGAGGTGATCACCGTCCCGTTCACGTTCATCGCCAGCGCCAACAGCATCCTCTACACCGGGGCCCGGCCGGTCTTCGTCGACATCGGTCCTGGTGACTTCAACATCGACCCGGCGCTCATCGAGGCGGCGATCACGCCAGCCACGAAGGCGATCATGCCGGTCAGCCTCTACGGCCAGCCGGCCGACATGCCGGCGATCGCCGAAATCGCCGAGCGCCACGGGCTCGCCGTCATCGAGGACGCCTGCCAGAGCCACGGGGCGGCGATCGACGGACGACGCAGCGGCTCGTGGGGCGCCGGCTGCTTCAGCTTCTATCCGACCAAGAACATGACGACCGGCGAGGGCGGCATGATCACCACCGATGACGGCGATCTGGCCGACCGCGCACGCCTGCTGCGCGAGCACGGCATGGCCGTCCGCTATCACCACGACGTGATCGGGTACAACTTCCGCATGACCGATGTCCACGCCTCGATCGGCCTGGCCCAGCTGCCGAAGCTGGAGGCCAACAACGCGCGCAGGCAGGGGATCGCCGCTCGCTACGATGCCGAGCTGGTCGGCGTCATCATCCCGCGCGTCGCCGCGGGCCGCCGCCACGTCTACCACCAGTACACGATTCGCGTTGCGGGGCGCGACGAGTTCGTCGAGCGCCTCAGGGAGCGCGGCGTGGGGAGCGGCATCTACTACCCCATCCCGGTGCAGCGCCAGAAGCCGTACGTCGCCCTGGGCTATGGCGAGCAGCCGTTTCCGGTCACGGATCGCCTGACCGAGCAGGTCGTCAGCATCCCGGTCCATCCGGCACTGACCGATACCGATGTCGACGCGGTGATCGCCGCGGTCAACGAGACAGCCGCCGAGCTCGGATCGCTGGAGCCCGATGGCGTGACCGCATGAAGAACGGAGCGACCCTGCGCGCCGGCGTCGTCGGGCTGGGGATGATGGGCCGCAACCACGTCCGGGTCTTCGGCGAGCTGCCCGGCGTCGAGCTCGTTGCGGTCGCGGATCCGGATTCCGACGCGCTGCGCCGCGCGGTCACCGGACGCGCGACGCGCGGCTACGCCGATCCGGGCACGATGTTCGCGGAGGAGCAGCTCGACCTCGTCAGCATCGTGGCGCCGACCTCGCTGCACCGGTCGGTCACGCTTGCCGCGCTCGCCTCGGGCGCGCACGTGCTCGTCGAGAAGCCGATCGCGTCCACGCGCGAGGAGGCCGAGGAGATGATCGCCGCGGCGCGCGACGCGGGGCGGATGCTGACCGTGGGCCACATCGAGCGCTTCAACCCCGCGGTACGCGAGCTGCGCCGGCGCCTCGAGGCCGGCGAGCTGGGACGCATCTTCCAGATCAAGGCGACGCGGCTTGGCCCGTTCCCCGCGCGCATCCGGGACGTCGGCGTGGTGATCGACCTCGCGCCGCATGACCTGGACGTGATGCGCTACCTGCTGGGCAGCGACCCGGTGCGCATCTACGCGGAGACGGAGCAGCGCATCCACACAGATCACGAGGACCTGTTCGTGGGGATGCTGAAGTTCGCGAACGGCGCCATCGGCATCTGCGACATCAACTGGCTGACGCCCACGAAGCGGCGCACGCTGACGGTGACCGGCGAGCGGGGCATGTACGTCGCCGACTACATCAACCAGGACCTCATCTTCTACGCCAATCCCGATGCGACCGAGACGTGGGAGGATCGCGGCGCGGACGGCGCGGACCCGCCGATCACCAGCGTCACCGAGGGCGAGATGACCCGCCGCGCGGTCCGCAAGGCGGAGCCGCTGGCCGTCGAGCTCGACGAGTTCGCCCGCGCGGTGCGCGACGGCGGTCCGCCGCCGGTCGACCCGCGCGACGCCATGATCGCGCTGCTGCTGTCGCGCAAGATGATCGAGTCCGCGCTCAATGGCGCGGCGATCGGCGGCGCGGAGCTGGCCGAGGTGCTGGCGTGAGGATCGCCGTCGTGGGTCTGGGCCATATCGGGCTGCCGCTGGCGGTGCAGTACGCCAGCCGCGGCCACGACGTCCTGGGCGTCGACGTCGCGCAGCACATCGTGGATGCCATCAACCGCGGCGAGTCGCCGCACCTCGACGAGCAGACGCTCATCGATCGCGTGCCCGAGCTACACGCCGCGGGGCTGCTGCGCGCGACGACCTGGGCAGATGCATCGGGCCTGGGCGAGGTGGACGTGATCGTCGTCATCGTGCCGGTCGTCGTCGATGCCGATCGCCAGATCGATTTTGGTCCGATCGACGCGGCGACCCGCGACATCGCGGGCGGCATCGGTCCTGACACGCTGGTCGTGTACGAGACGACCTTGCCGGTGGGCACCACCCGCGACCGGTTCGGACCGATGCTCGAGAAGGGGAGCGGCCTGCATCTGGACCGCGACCTGTTCCTGGCATTTTCCCCGGAGCGCGTGCTGGTGGGCCGCATCTTCCTGGACCTGCGCCGCTACCCCAAGATCGTGGGTGGCACGAGCGACGAGAGCACGCGCCGCGCCGCCGAGTTCTATCGGTCCGTGCTCGACGACGGGACTGAGGTCGTCGCCGTGGCCAATGCCGAGACCGCGGAGATGACGAAGCTGGCCGAGACGACGTACCGCGACGTGAACATCG
>JBDTNK010000040.1:0-17436 GCA_039933775.1 Chloroflexota bacterium
ACATCCTGGCCATGGACACCTTCGGACCGATCACCGACAACGCCGGCGGCATCGCCCAGTTCAGCAACGCCGAAGAGGGCGCGCGCGAGATCACCGATCGCCTCGACGCGGTCGGCAACACGACCAAGGCGCTCACCAAGGGCTACGCCATCGCCTCGGCCAGCCTCGCCGCCTTCCTCTTGTTCAGCGCCTACATCGACAAGGTCAACCTCATCCTGACCCGGCAGATCGATGCCGGCATCCGCGAGGCGGGGACGTTGCTCGAGTCAGTCGACCTGGCCAACGTCAGCGTCTTCGTGGCGGCGCTCATCGGCGCCATGCTCGTCTACTTCTTCTCGAGCCTGGCCATCCGGGCAGTCGGAACCGCCGCGCAGGCGATCATCGTCGAGGTGCGCCGCCAGTTCCGCGAGATGCCGGGGATCATGGACTACACCCAGCGGCCGGACTACGCCCGGGTCGTCGACATCACCACGCGCGCCGCGCTGCGCGAGATGATCGCGCCAGGCCTCGTGGCGGTGTTCACACCGATCGTCGTCGGTCTGCTGCTGGGTCACGAGGCCGTGGCCGGGCTGCTCATGGTCGGCACGATCGCCGGCGTGCTGCTCGCCACCGTCCTGAACAACGGCGGCGGAGCGTGGGACAACGCCAAGAAGTACATCGAGGCAGGCAACCTGAAGGACGAGGCCGGCAACGTGCTCGGCAAGGGCAGCGACGCGCACGCCGCCGCCGTGGTGGGCGATACCGTGGGCGATCCGTTCAAGGACACGGCGGGCCCTTCGCTGCACGTCCTGGTGAAGCTGTTGGCCACCATCACCCTCGTCCTCGCGCCGCTCTTCATCCGCTGACCGCGGCTTGAGGCGGTCGCGGCGCGGCGCCCAGGGTCCCTATGGAGACGATCTTCGAGGCCGTGGTGGTGGGCCTGCTGCAGGGGCTGACCGAGTTCATCCCGGTCAGCTCCAGCGCGCACCTCGAGCTCGTGCCGTGGATACTCGGCTGGCGCGACGCGGATCCGCTCATCGGGAGCCTGGCGTTCGACGTCTTCCTGCACCTGGGCACGTTGCTGGCCCTGCTCGTCTACTTCGCGCGGGACTGGGTGCGGCTCATCGGGGCGGGCCTGGCGAGCATCCGTGACCGCCGCATCGGCGACGATCCGGACCGTCGTCTGGCGTGGCTGCTGGCGATCGCCACGGTGCCCGCCGCAATCATCGGCTTCGCCTTCGAGGATCTGATCGCCGATCTCTTCCACGGCGACTCGAACGGAGCACGCCTGGCGATCGCGGGCTTCCTCATCGTCGGCGCCATCGCGCTGTATCTCGCCGATCGCCTCGGGTCGCGGCGGCGGGCGCTGCGCGAGGTCACCCTGCCCGGGGCACTGGCGATCGGCTTCAGCCAGGCGCTGGCACTGCTGCCGGGGATCAGCCGCTCGGGCGCCACGATCACGGCCGGCCTGGCGCTGGGCCTCGATCGCGAAGCGGCGGCGCGGTTCAGCTTCCTGCTCGCCACGCCGATCACCCTGGGCGCCGGCCTGTACGGCGCCCGCGACCTGCTCGATGCGTCGCTCACCGGCGGCGAATGGGTCGCGATCTGGGCGGGCTTCGCTACTGCCGCGATCTCGGGCTTGCTCGCCATCGGCTTCTTGCTGGCGTGGCTGCGCCGCCGCTCGGTGACGATCTTCTCCGCGTACCGCATCGGGTTCGCGGTCCTGATCATCGTTCTGGTGGCTGTGGGTCGCTGAGGAGCGCAGCAGGCGGTCCATCGGTCTTTGACACCCATCGGCGTCGGACCTACAATGCCGCGACGTCGACACCAAGCGCCATGCGTGAGGTGCACGAACGGCCAGATCCTGGCCAGAACTACGGCCAGCTTCAGGACGCCGCGACCAACGCGGCCGAACCTGGAGCGTTTTTTGTTATCAACACCCCGCTCGATCGGTCGGGCATGGCATCGCTCACCCGCCACCGACGCCGCGGGCCGGGCACGCAAGGAGGATGGGGGAGTCAGATGAACAAGCCTGTCTACATGACCGCCGAGGGCCTCGAGCGCCTGCAGAACGAGCTGCGAGTGCTGATCACCGCCGACCGGCCGCGGGTTGCGCATCGCATCCACGAGGCAAAGCTGGATGGCGACATCAGCGAGAACGCCGAGTACGAAGACGCGAAGCAGGAGCAGTCATTCCTGGAGGGCCGTATCGCCACGCTCGAGGCGCAGATCCGGCATGCCGAGGTCATCGAGGCGACGAACAGCGACAAGGTCGGGATCGGGTCGAAGGTGCGCATCAAGGGCGGCGATGGCGAGGAGACGTTCACCATCGTCGGGTCGGCTGAGGCTGCGCCGCGTGAGGGCCGCATCAGCAACGAGTCGCCGGTCGGCGTGGCGCTCATGGGCCGCAAGAAGGGCGACAAGGTCACGGTCCGCGCGCCCGTCGGCGCCGTCGAGTACACCGTCGTCGCCGTCAACTGACCGCGTGAAGGCGCAGATGCGCCGGGACGACCATGTTCTGGGCTGACGAGATCGCGTCGGAGGCTCACGGCGCGCAGGTCGTCAACGACAGCAAGACGCCGTCGGGCACGATCCACGTCGGTGCGCTGCGCGGTGTCGTGATCCACGATGTCCTGGCCCGCGCCCTGCGCGATCGGGGCCTGCCCGTGCGCTTCCTGTACGGGATCGACGACCTGGACCCGATGGACTCCGCCACCCTGGCCACCCGCGAGGGCGTCATCGAGTTCATGGGCCGGCCGCTGGCCGACGTGCCCGCCCCGCGCGGCTCGACGCAGCCGACCTGGGCGCGACATTACGTCCAGACGTTCCTCGACACCTTCGCGCGGCTCGGTATCGAGCCGGAGCTGTACTGGGCCAGCGAGCAGTACCGGGCAGGCGTGTTCGATGACTTCATCGCCGAGGCGCTCGATCACGCGGCCGACGTGCTGCGCGTCTACCGCGAGGTCAGCAAGGTGCGCCATGCCGACGACTGGCATCCACTCATGGTCATCTGTGAGTCGTGCGGGCGCATCGGCACGACCTACGTTGATGGCTGGGATGGCCAGACCGTCTCATACCGATGTCTCCCGGACCTCGTCAGCTGGGCGACCGGCTGCGGGCATGCCGGCCGCGTCTCGCCGTTCGGCGGGCGCGCCAAGCTGCCGTGGAACTTGCACTGGGTCGCGAAATGGCGCCTCTTCGGCGTCACGATCGAGGCGGCGGGCAAGGACCTCTCGACGAAGGGCGGCTCGCGCGACCGATCGGAGGCGCTGGCGCGCCAGATCTTCGACGTCACGCCGCCGCGCAACGTGCCCTACGAGTTCCTGCTCATCGGCGGGCGCAAGATGAAGTCATCGGCGGGGACCGGCGCCTCGGCCGATGCGATGGTCGAGCTCCTGCCTCCCGAGCTCGTTCGTTTCCTCATGCTGCGCCATCGGCCGCAGGCCACGATCGAGTTCGACCCGAGCGGCGAAACGATCCCGCGCCTCTTCGACGAATACGACGCCTGGGTCGCCGAGGCCGCCACGCCGTCCGAGAACGAGGATGCCGAGACCAGGCGCCGGATCATCGAGCTGAGCCAGCTTCCCGGTCGCCACGCGCCACGCCACTTCCTGCCGCCCTTCGTGCAGGTCGCGACGTATGCCCAGATGCCCGATGCCAGCGCCGATCGCATCGCCGGCCAGATCGCTGCCCATCACGGTGCCGCCCTGGAGTCAGACGCCCGGCGTGAGCTCGATCTGCGGCTGCAGACGGCGGGCCGCTGGCTCACCGATTTCGCACCCGATCGGCTGCGCTTCAGCGTGGCGCTCGACGGTCTGCCAGCCGTCGCCTCCTCTCTGACCGATGCGCAGCGCGCCTACCTTGGCGCGCTGTCGGTCGCGCTCGAGCAGCACCAGCCATGGGATGGCGAGGCACTGCAGGCGCGCATCTTCGACACGGCCCGCGAGCTCGAGCTGCCGGCGGGCAAGGCGTTTGGCGCGCTCTACGCCGCGTTCCTGGGCAAGAGCAGCGGGCCGCGCGCCGGGTCGCTGCTGGCGTCACTCGAACGCGAGTTCGTGCTCGAGCGCCTGCGCGCCGCGACCGCCGCCACGGCGGTTTCGTCGTGAGTGTCGGGCTGCAGCGCCTGCGTGACGAGGCGCAACGCATCCGCGACGGCGCGATCGCCAAGGGCGAGGACCCCGCGCTCGTCGACGAGGCGCTGGCGCTCGACCAGCGACGCCGCGCCCTGCTGGCCGAGAGCGACGAGCTCAAGGGCCGGCGCAACACCGCGAGCAGGGCCATCGGGGAGGCGATCCGCGGCGGCGCGGATGCCAATGGCCCCGACGTGGCGCAGCTGCGCGCGGTGTCGACGGCGGTCGGGGAACGGATCAGCGCCGCCGACGAGGAGCTGGCATCGGTCCAGGCGGGCCTCGAGGACCTGATGCTGCGCATCCCGAACCCGCCAGATGCCGATATCCCCGTCGGCGGCGAGGAGGCGAACCACACGCTGCGCAGCTGGGGCGCGCCGCTGCCGCACCAGGCGGAGGGCTGGATCCGCCAGCCGCACTGGGATCTCATCGAGTCGCTGCGGCTCGTCGACAACGCGCGCGGCGCCAAGGTCGCGGGGTCCGGGTTCCCGGTCTACACCGGGCTCGGCGCGCGACTGCAGCGCTCGCTCGTTTCGTGGTTCCTGGACACGCACGTCACGGAGAATGGCTTCACCGAGATCTGGCCGCCGGCCGTGGTCAACGCCGATTCGGCGCGCGGCACCGGGCAGATTCCCGACAAGGAGGACCAGATGTACGTCGTCACGCGCGACGATCTGTACCTGGTCCCGACTGCCGAGGTGCCGGTCACGAACCTGCACCGCGACGAGATCCTCGACGACGCGCAACTGCCGATTCGCTACGCGGCCTACTCGCCCTCGTTCCGGCGCGAGGCGGGCGCTGCGGGCAAGGAGACGCGCGGCATCCTGCGCGTGCACCAGTTCGAGAAGGTCGAGATGGTCCTCTTCGAGCGTCCCGCCGAGTCGGCCGCGGCGCTCGAGTGGCTCACCCAGCGCGCGGAGATTCTGCTGCAGCGCCTGGGGCTCGCGTATCGCGTCGTGCTGATGGCGACGCGCGAGATGGGCTTTGTGCAGGCGCGCAAGTACGACCTCGAGGTCTGGGCACCCGGCGCCGAGCAATGGCTCGAGGTCAGCTCATGCTCGAACTTCGGCGACTACCAGGCCCGACGCATGGCGATTCGGCATCGGCCGCAGCCCGCCGCACGTCCCGCGCTGGTCCACACCCTCAACGGCTCGGGGCTGGCCCTGCCGCGCACCATCGCCGCCCTGCTCGAGACGCACCAGGCGCCGGATGGCAGCGTGCGCGTGCCGCAGGTGCTGCAGCCGTATCTCGGGACGGATGTCATCGGCGGCCAGGGCCCGGGAATGTCCTAGACTCACCGATCGAGGGAGAGGTGTCCGAGTGGTTTAAGGAGGCGGTCTTGAAAACCGTTGAGGCGCGAGCCTCCGTGGGTTCGAATCCCACCCTCTCCGCCAGCACCACACCGACATGACGGCCACGTCGGCGCCGGACCGATGCCCGCGCTGCGGCGCGGCGCACAGCGTCGGCAGCCCGGATCGCTGCACGCAATGCGGCTACCGCTACCGCCGCGTGTCGACCGCCGTTGCTCGGCGCGACCGGCTGGCGCGCTGGGACCCGTGGCTGGGCCTCGGCGTGCCGATCTCGGTGGGCGCCATCCTCGCCGCCGTGGGGGTCAACGGTGGCGACATGATCCTGGGCTGGATCGGCGTGGCGCTGGCCGTCATCGGCGCGCCGATCGGCTGGCTCATCGGTCGCAGATCGCAGGACCGCAGGGCCTAGGCGCCCGAGGGAGGGACCTCGTGGTGCTGCCGGCAGCGTGCCTCGTACGTCTCGTCACCCATGCCGCCGATCACGATCAGCGGCGAGTCGGCGGAGGCCGGCTGCCCGTCGATGAGCCGCTGCGTGCGCGTCGCGGGCTCGCCGCAGACCATGCAGATCGCGGTGAGCTTGGTGACCTGGTCGGCGAGCGCCATGAGGCGCGGCATGGGGCCAAACGGGATGCCGCGGAAGTCGCGGTCGAGCCCAGTGACGAGGACCTGCTTGCCCGAATCGGCGAGTGCCTCGACCACCTCGGGCAGCCGCTCGTCGAAGAACTGACCCTCCTCGATCGCCACAATATCGGCCGCGCCGGCAATGCCAGGAATGTCTGCCGCGCCGTCGACGGCGAGCGCGTGGTGGTGGGCCCCCGAGCGGGAGACGACGGTGACCGCATCGGTCCGCGTGTCCAGCTGTGGCTTGACCAGGATGACCTCCCGTCCGGCGATGGAGAAGCGCCGCAGCAGGCGCAGCATCTCATCGGTCTTGCCGCAGAACATGCAGCCGCAGATCACGTGGACCCAGCCGGAGGTGTAGAACATCATCCCGCTCGCCGTCTGCCGGTTGGCGGGTCGGCGGCCTCAGTCACCGACGACGGTGTCCTCCGCCTCGGGCGTGCCCAGCGCCGCTTCGAGGGCGCTCTGCATCACGCCGGCCGCCGCCTCCTGCTTGGTCCACAGCCTGAAGGCGATGCCCGATGCGGCGAGGAAGCTTGCCTGTCCGTTGGCGACCGATCCGCCGCGCGCCTTGGCGGCACGCATCAGCGGGGTCGGGATCGCGCTGAGCGAGAGGTCCAGCACCGCGAGCCCTTCGGGCAGGATGTCGTCGGGCAGCGGGCTGGCGTTCGGATCGGTCTCGGCGATGGCATGGATCAGGAGCGGCGACTTCGCGAGCTCAGCCTCCAGGATCGCCTCGTGCCAGGGCCGTGCGCGCAGCTCCATGTGACGCGCGCTGCGCCCGAAATAATTCACCAGCGCCTCGGCCTTGTGCAGGTGCCGATTGAAGACCGATACGTGCTGGAAGCCCGACTGGATCAGCACCGCCACGGCCGCCCGCGCACCGCCGCCGGCACCCAGCACGATGGCCTGCCGCGGCCACTTGCCCTTCACCTTCGGCAGGACCGATGTGAGCCCGGCTCGGATGCCGTCGGCATCGGTGTTATGCCCGCGCAGCTTCGTCCCGTCGCGCACGACGACGTTCGCCGCGCCGCTCGCCTTGGCGTCATCGGAGAGCCCATCGAGCAGGGCCGGGACCTTCTCCTTGTGCGGCGAGTGGACCATGGCCCCGATCGCCCCCTTGTCCTTGCGCAGCGCCGCGATGGCATCCGCCAGCTGGTGCGGGCGGCGCTCCCAGCGCTCGATCTGGATCTCGATCTCGGCGGCTTCGAAGGCGGCCCGCTGGACGGCCTCCGAGGGGCTCTCGTCGACGGCCAGACCGATGATGGGAAGGCGCTGCAGGGCCATGGTTTCTCTCGTGAATGAAGGACGAATCGGGCAGCGGCTGTGACCAGCCGCCAGTCGTCGCTTCGGGGGGCTCCATGCTATCATCGGCGCCGGTCAGGGAGAGGTCGCATAGTGGCCTAGTGCGGCGGTTTGCTAAACCGCTGAAGGGGATTTCCTCTTCCGAGGGTTCGAATCCCTCCCTCTCCGCCATCCCGCGTGCGATGTGCCCGTAGCTCAGTGGATAGAGCGTCAGGTTGCGGACCTGAAGGTCGGAGGTTCGAGTCCTCTCGGGCACGCCAATCCAGCCCTTACGCGATTGCGATAGCCGTCGCGGACCAGCACGTTGCTGAACGGGTCGATCACCGAAGTGGCGACGAACCCCTGGTCTCCTCGCTCCGTGATCGGGTGGTATTCCGCCGCGCCGATCCAGAGCAGTCGGTCAACCGTCGCCTGCAGGTCGTCGACGTGCCGTACTTGATCGCCCGTGAAGCAGATCCGCCCAGAAGCTGACCGTCGCGAGCCCTCGCAAGGTCATGCGTCCCGTCAGGCGATGCCCGTTCGGATGTTGTCCCTGATGTATCGGTAGTAGGGGTTCCGGGGCTCTTCGTCCTCGGACTTCGGTGGATACGCGCTTTGGCGGCCTTCAGGCTTGGGTTTGGTGTTGCCCGCGAACCACTCGTCGACGAGCTTAGCCTGCTCCTCGGTGCCGAAGGATTCCCAGCTGCGGCCAACCGCAGCATACGCATATGCAGACATGTCGCCGCCCACTGTGCCGGCTGCGGTGAACAGCGCCCGGCAGTAATACTCGGGAGTGAATGACTCGTTCGCGATCTGCCACGCATGAACGAGCTCATGGATGAACAGCTGCCCCGGGGCGTCCTCCCCAGCGGTTCCTGCTCTTCCCTTGCCGGTGTAGCCAACTGGGTCTGCGTATCCCTCGCCGACGTTGACGAGGATCACGCCGCCTGGACCTGGCGTTGTGAATGGCCGATTCCCGATCCCGAGGAGATTTGTCAGAAGGATGCGACCGTAGGGGACCGTGTCGAGGAAGACCCTATGGGCAAAGGCTCTCTCGTGTTCTTCGAGACGTCGCTGCTTCACGGCCGCTGCGGTAACAGCCGCGCCAACGAGAAATGCGGGGATCAGCGCTCCCGGCCCGAGGACGAAGGCCGCGCCGCCCGAGACGATCAAGCCGACCGTGCCGGGCAAGACCACCTGTTCGAGTTCGAGCTGATCAGCTGCCTCGCCGAGCACGACGAGAGCGGTACCCGCGCTTCCGAATACAGCACCGAAGACGAGGACCTGCGCAAAGAACGATGCCACGTCGCCGGCCGGACCGAACCAATCCGTGTCGTACTCGAGCTTCCTGTTCAGACTGCCTCGTCGTACACCGGACCATACGCTCGCCAGCAGCTTCGATTCACCACTCTGGTCCCATGCAAACTCGCGTGAGCCCGGCTCGTTCGAACCGTGCACCCGGCCGTGAACGGCAAACGCGACCTGGCCGCTCGCCACGTCCGATGAGTCGGGGACGGGGATGGGGTAGCCGAGCGTCGCGACGATCGAGACGTCAAACGACGGCATGCCGGTTGCGCGTAAGTGGCCCTTGTAGCGACTGCTGCCGTCGCGCTTCACGGTCAGGGTGTGGTGGCCGCCCAGGGCAACGCCGTCGCCGGTTGGTATCGGCTCATCAAACACGACGTCGCTGACGAAGACATCGTTCATCTGGCGCAGTGATGCGGGGCGCGGGACGCCCACTAGATCGCGGCACGCCTCCAAGGACTCCGCTGCGTGACCGAACGAATGACGAACGCTGAGAGCAGTCATTGCAGGGTGACCAGGATCGGTATGAGGCCTTGACCTTCCTGGATCGGAAGCAGCGCCTTCCCGATGACGGCTCCAAACGCCTGGGTTGCGTCCGTTGCCTTCATGGCGTGGCCGGAGGTGGCTGAGCTCGTGAGCAGATCGCCCGCCTCCACAGGGGCGTAGTCGGCGTCGACCATGCAGTAGACCTTACCGAGCAATGCGATGGGCAGGCGACTGCGAGCGTCGGGCTCCGAAACCGCCCGTCTGTCGAGCACGATGCCCGGGCGGAACGAACCAGCGCCTGAAACGACTCCGGCGACCCGCTTGTCGTAGGCGATACAGCTGGGGCGCAGCGAGCCAGCATCGTCGAGCACCATGACAGTGCCTGGCATGACCTCATCGGTCGCGACGACATCGAAGTCCTCGGCGCAGTCGGCATTGGAAAGCCGGATGTCGCCGGTGACCTCGACATCACCGATGAAGTGGCCGGCGAGCTTGCCACCTTCGCCAAAGACCCCAATCCCCTCCATGCTCCGACCGGCAATTCCGTAGCCTCCGCCGGTGTTGTCACCGTACACACCGCTGGCGCCGTCAGCTGCGCTCGTGCCGTGGACACCATTGCTTCGCGTGCTGCTGCCCTCCACCCCCGGCACGTCGAAGCCGCCGCCAGTGACCGTGTGCATGTCTCCGGGCATCGTCTGCTTCAGAGGAGGATCACCCTCGCGTGATGGGCCTGTCATGTCGTCTCCCTTTCACTCGGTAGGTCCCGCGCCGCGCCACAGCGCTGGCAGAACCGTCCGACCCGATTGGATTGCCCGATGATCGGGCTGCGGCCATGACGAAAACCAGAAACGCAAGCTGGCGCGGCCAAGTGTCACCGGTCACCGTATTCCTCTCGCCGATCGCAATCAATCGCCCATTCGTTTCGTCATGCTGACGCGGCACGTTTACAACGGGATGATCAATCGCCGGCCAACCGTCGTCGTCCAGGTGCGCGTCACGAGGCGGCTGTGATGTGATGCTCAGGCCATTCCGAGTAGGTCCAGAAATCGACCGTATCCCACTCGCTCAAACGAGACGATCGTCCCGGCCTGATTCCCTTCGGCGAGCTCCGCATCGTGCCGATTGGGGATCCTGCGGACGCACGACCTTCACTTCAACGCCGTCGATGACCCATAACGTTTAGCCAGTAGCGCAGGTGGAGCTCGAGAGCTGTCCGAACAACCGCGAAGGCCGCCGGATACAAGCGCATGCCTTCGAGCTTCATGGCGGTGCGAAACTGAACGCCTAGCAGAGACGACCGCTCCAGCCAATCCAGGTGCCACGAGTGCGCGCCACTGCATCGGGCCGCATGCATGCAGCTCATGCCTAAGTCGTGATGCCTGTCGAGGCATCATTGGGGCAGCTCTGCCTCGAATGCATCGAAAGGAACCGCATCCCATGTCCGCACCAACCCGCTTCTGGCACGCCCAGCCCGGCCGTACCTTCATCGGCCGCCTGGCGACCGGCAGCGACCTCGTCGAGGAGATCGAGCGCACCTGCGCCGAGCAGGGCATCCAGGCTGGTGAGGTGAGCCTGGTGGGCGCGGTGCAGCACGCCGCGTTTGCGTTCTATCGCCAGGACGAGCAGCGCTACGAGGAGCTCTCCTCGGACCGCCATCGCGAGCTGGCAGGATTCGTGGGCAACGTCTCGATGCGCGAGGGCCAGCCATTTCTGCATGCCCACTGCACGCTCGCCGACGAAGCCGGCGCCACGGTCAGCGGCCACCTGCTGCACGGCACGAAGGTCTGGGTCGCCGAAATTATCATCCACGAATGGACCGATCTCTCCCTGGTCCGCGTCCACGACGAGACCACCGGCCTGGCGCTCTGGTAAAGCCGGAGTGTCACGCGGGAGTCTGAGCACTACTACGTCAGATGCACAAGCCATGAACGTTGGACGCGATACCCGGGCCGAATTGGGCCACGTTCCTATCAACTGCGGCGACAGGCGACTCAAATGATCGACTGTGGCAGCGGAACCAGCCGCTAGCGATCACCACGCGTACATCTGATAGGAACTGACAACATTGGCGGTCCCGCCTATGGCAGCTCTGCCAGGACCGCCGGGACGTTCCGCTCGTCCAGGATCTGCAGCACGTAGATGGTCCCGCCAATGGGATAGGCGTAAAACGTGAACCCCTCGGGGTTCTCCGGCGTGCTCAGTGTGACCGCCATCACCTGCTTGGTGCCCACGATGACGGACTCCGGCTCGGAATAGTCCCATTCTGCTGGTGCGCCATCGCCCAACCGTGTGAGGTAATCACGGGCAACGGAGCCTGCGTCCATGGCGGGCTGCGCATACGCGAAGACCTGGATCCCCTCGCCCGCTGCCTCTGCGGCATGGCCCTCCTCGAACGCGCCGGCGTGCGCCTCGACCGCATCGCTCAGCGGTTCCGGACCGAACCTGACCAGGTCGGCGGCGCTGAGTGTGGAGACCCGCAGCACCACGTCGCCGACGCTCGACGGCAGGGTAGCCGCCAGCGCGGCAGCGTCGACAGGCGTCTGCGTTCCGCCGCACGCGACCAGCAGGAGCAGGCCGAGTGGTGCCGTCAACCGATGACCGGGCCAGATCACCCCTTGAACGCCGCGATCCGCGCGGCGCTCTTCGCGATCCGCTCGGCGCTGATCGCCCCGTCGCGCACGAAGCCCTCGATGAGGTCGATCGTGCGCGCCACGATGCCCTCCTCGTAGATCTGCTGGTTCGCGATCGTCAGGATGTCGATCCCCGCATCGATCGCCAGCCGCACCGCCTCCTCGTAGCCATACGCGTCGCGGATCGCGCCCATCTGCATGTCGTCGCTGATCACGACCCCGTCCCAGCCCAGCTGCTCACGCAGAATGCCGGTCACCGTCGCCTTCGAGAGCGTCGCCGGATGCTCGGGGTCCAGGTTGGCATTGAAGACGTGCGCGGTGAGGACGGCATCGGTGATCCCGTCGGCGACCAAGGTGCCGAAGGGCGCAAGCTCGACATCGGTCCAGACATCGGTCACATCCACCACTCCGGCGTGGGTGTCCGCGCTGGCGCTGCCCTGGCCGGGGAAGTGCTTGATCGCTGTCTTGACCCCAATGGCCCGATGTCCGGCCACGAACGCCTCCGCCTGCACGCTCACCAGCGCGGGATCCGCGCCATAGCTTCTGCCGATGGCACCGATGATCGGGTTCGCCGGATTGATGTCCAGGTCGACGACCGGCGCCAGGTTGAGCCCGATGCCGACGCCGGACAGCGTCTGGGCGATCGCACGCCCGGCCGCCTCGGTCTGGCTCGGATCACCGATGGCGCCGAGCTCCGCCTCCGACTGCGTCGGCGGGAAGCCGTGCGACGGGCCGAGGCGCGCCACCTGGCCGCCCTCTTGGTCGATCGCCACGATCAATGGGCCACGGCTCGCCTCGCGGAGCGCGGCAACGAGGGCGGTCAGCTGCTCGGGCGAGACGACGTTGCGGAGCGTCGAGCCGGTCGGCGTGTCGAAGTCGAAGAGCAGGACGCCACCGAGCCCTAGGTCGCGGATGTCGGCGATCGTCGACGCCGCCTCCTCGGCGGTCGTGCCGCGAAACCCGACGAGCAGCATCTGGGCGATCTGCGCGCGGAGGTCGGGCGCCGGCGCGGGGGTGGGGGAGTGGCTCGGCGACGGGCTCGGCGAGGTTGTGCGCGGCGTCGAGGTCGGTGCCGGTTTTGGCGACGGGACAGGCGATCCGGATGGCCGGCCGATGCCGCACGCGGCCAGGATCGCCGCCACGACGCCGCTGCCAGCCACCACCAGGAACCGCCGGCGGGTCAGCCGCGCGCGCGGGTCCAACAACCTACCGCCGGCTGCGGTGGCTCATTGGTCGGTGCGCGAGTGCCGGATCGCCAGCCGCAGCGCAAGGTACACGACGCCGCCCACGATGAGCAGCGGGAGCACCAGGTACCCGATCAGGATGAGCCAGTCCATCGGTCTATTCTGATCCTCGTGCGCCAAGGGCGCAGCTCAGGTTGGCAGGATCGAGACGCGCGTGACCTGCGTCGTGCGCAGATCGCCTAGGAAGAGGCGCTCGCTCGGCACGACCAATGGCATCCGTGGCTCCCAGCCACTTCGGTTGCCGGCTCGACCCGGTCGCGCGCCCGGGATGCGGCGCCAGTGCACGCCGGCATCTGTCTCCGACAGGAGGTAGGCCGATCCCGAGGCGGTGTTCACCAACACGATCAGGCTCACATCGTTCCTTCTCACCGGGGCGTGGTTGTCCATCGTGCTGCCCATGTCTGGCTCACGTCAAGACCGTACGCCGATGGTGCCAGTCCCACTGGCCGATCGACCAACGAGCTGAGCTCCCTTTGTCACGCTGCCAGTCTCGCTGGCCGCACGGCGCAGGGACCGCTCGGATCCGCGGTTCGTTCGGCAATCGGCCAGCCACGGTGGCATCCGGCAGCGCGCACGAACTCGCGCGCACCCGGTACCCGGCTGCATTCACATGCCGGCGATGCGCGTCTCGTCCACGACCTCGTCGACCCCCGGCACGTCGCCGGCGATCCCGGCGATCTCGTCGCCCACCTCGACCGACTCGACCTCGCCACGCAGCGTCACCGTGCGGCCCGAGACTGCCACCTCGATGCGGTCGCCGGCGAGCACGTCCGAGTCGCGCAACTCGGCGAGCACGTCCGCCAGCAGCGCGTCTCCCTGCGGAAGCTCACCGGTGGGGGCGCTGATCGTG
This sequence comes from Chloroflexota bacterium, assembly GCA_039933775.1. GTDB lineage: Bacteria > Chloroflexota > Limnocylindria > QHBO01 > QHBO01 > JBDTNK01. The sequence goes on from JBDTNK010000040.1 coordinate 13,837, forward strand.
TCGTCGGCCGCTAGCTCGCCCGCGTCGTCGAGCGGTGTGCCGGCCACGTCGGATGCGGCCTCGCCGGCGCGGCGCGGGGCAATGACGCGGTCCGTCGGCGGCGTATACGGCACGCCCTCCTCGGTGGCGATCATGGGATCGTCACTCACCCCGGCCGCCGGCGCATCGGCCAGGTCGCCCGAGTCTTCGGATGGCAGCGGCAAGCGGTCGCGATCGCTCATGAGGTCTCCTCTTCGTGGTGGGCGGGCTCGATCGTCCCGGAACGGTCGACGAGCAGGACGCTGATGTCGCGCGCCCGGTCCGCCTTCTCAGCGCTTCCGGTGTCGCGGCCCAGGAGGTGACCGATCGGGCCGGCCTTGTCCAGCGCGTCGCGCGGCAGCAGCACCGCCGACGCGTCGTGGTCGCGCGCGTAGTCGACCATCGCCTGCACCCCGGCCTCTTCGGGCAGCCCGGCGCCCGCCTCCACGCCCGAGCGCGTCGCCTCGAGCACCTGCGCCGCGAGCCACTCTCGACCGAGGAGCTCGAGATCGGCAACGCTCAGCGGATCTCCGTATTCGGCACGCTCCCGTTCCGAGCTCCACTCGTTGGGCAGCGGATTCGAGAGCGGCGAGAACATGTCGAGCGGATAGAGGATCAGTCGCGCTCCGTCACGGCGGGCGGCCTCGAGCGCCGCGCGACGGACGTAGTCGTGCCGTCCCTCCTCATCGGTATAGGCGACGATCGTCCCCACATCGCGCAGCGCGTCCGTGGCCGGGGCGGTATCGGTATCGGTCTTCACGTGCTCGTCCTCCTGCCGCGTGCCTACCGCAGGAATGGGACCGCAACGTGCGTCAGATCCAGCACCAGCCATCGGGCGGCAGGCCGGAGCTCGTCTCGTCGTCCGGGAGCGCCTGGGCCGGGGCATCGGGCCGTTCGCAATCGGTGAAGAGCATGCGGTCGCGCCACCCGCCGGGATCGAGCGGCAGCGCCACGAGGAGCGGCCCGAACCACACCAGCGAGGCGACGATCGCCACCCCCAGCACGCCCACCGCCACGCGGCCCGCCGTCCAGCGCCACACCTCGATACCGGCCTGCGCGAGCGCGATGCACAGGAACGGGATCACCGGCAGCAGGTACCACAGGAAGACCTGGCTGCGCGAGCCCGACAGCAGCAGCCAGGGGCCGTAGGTCGCCAGGACCGCCGCCAACAGCACCGGCTCCGGGCGGGTCAGCAGCGACCGTGCGCCGGCTGTTCGGGCGCGCACGTAGAGCCCGATGCCGGCCAACAGCGCCAGCACGCTCGGCCACCAGGTCAACGGGTTGCCCAGGGCCAGGATCTCGCGATGCGCGCCCGCCTCATCGGTGAAGAAGTACGCCACCGGGCGCTTCAGCAACAACCATGACCAGGGCGGCGACTCGTACGGATGGTGCCCGCCCAGGTTCGTGTGGAAGTCCAGCATCGCCCGCTGGTGGGTCCACCAGTTGTTCCAGAAGGTGCCGGCCTCCCATGGAAGACCGATGACGTCGCCCGGCATCCGCCCGGCGTAGCTGGCCAGGTAGACAAGCAGCGGCACAAGGCCCAGCAGCACGAGCGATCTCGGGAGCTCGACGATCCCTGAGCGGCGTACCGCCGACCAGAGGCCGCGCCGCCTGTCGAGCCGCTCGGCGATCTCCCAGGCCACGACGAGCCCAACGACCGCCAGCGCGGCGTACGCGCCCGACCATTTCACGGCCGTCGCCGCGCCGAGGCTGGCGCCTGCCAGCAAGCGCCACGGCCGCCCGAGCGTCAACCGCTCCACGAGCGATGTCTGCCACTCCGGCTCTCGCTGCCGGTCGCGGTCGAGGACGATGAACGTGATCGCGGCGGTATCGAAGAGGGCCACGAAGATATCGAGCATCGCGACGCGCGACTGGACGAGCGACAGGAAGTCCACCGCCAGCAGCAGTCCCGCCGCGGTGGCGCCGGCACGTGCGGCACGGGCGCTGACAACCGGACGCAGGAGGCGCCAGGCGAGGAACATGACGAGCGCCACGGTGACGATTCCGGCCAGGGCGGCGACGATGCGCCAGCCGAAGGGATCGAATCCGAAGAGCTTGATGCCCGAACCGATGAGCCACTTGCCCAGCGGCGGGTGCGTTCGGGCAGTCAGCTCGCTGACGCCGCAGATGTCAACGTTGCCCTCGACGTAGAAGCAGCCGTCGACCGCGTAGAAGATCTCGTCGAAGACGAGGCCCACCGGACGCGCCAGCGAGACGAGGCGCAGGACGGCGGCAACCGCCACGACACCGCCCAGGAGAAGCCAGTCGACACGTCCCCAGACAGCGCGCGCGCGCTCGCCCGGGACGCTCGAATCGTCGATGACGGTCTCCTCCGTGCTGCGCCGGCGCTTCGCCGGCAGCCATCCTACCGTCAGTCGCGAGGCTTAGTCGATGCGGCGATCCTGCGTGGCCAGCAGCCCGCCATCGCGCGCGACCTCCTCGCGACAGCTCAGCGCGTCGTCGGTGCGCGGTCGCTGTCGCCAGACCAGGTAGCGATGGCTGTCGGTCACCTCGGAGAGGCGGCTCCGGCTGAACTGGTCGTCGGGCTGGAGCCAGGCGTCACCCGGCGGCAGGCCGTGCTCCGGCACGTACTGGAAGCCGACAAGCCGCCCGGCGCACTCGGCGACGACGGTGAAGGCACTCTCCCACGATTCGCTGGCGCGGACGAGGTGCCATCCCGGCAGGCGGTGCTCGACCTGGGTCGCTACGGCCGACTCACCGGCATTGCTGACGGCGGGAATGGGTGCCAGCAGCGCCCCAGCCGCGATCGCGGCAAGGGCGAGAAGCGCGGCCAGCTGGCGGCCGAGGCGAGCGAGGAGCGGGGACATCGGCCCAAGGGTAGTGCAGGATCGGGACCGAGGCTCTGCTAGACTCCGGGCCCGGCGACAGGTCGGGCCGCGCCACAGTCCTGCAGGTGACGTACGACGTGAATTATGAGCTCTTCATGGCCGAGGCCATCGCGGAGGCCCGGCGGGGTGGGGAAGAGGGCGAGCAGCCGATCGGGGCGGTGGCGGTCATCGACGATGCCATGATCGCCCGCGATCACGACCGCACCCAGCTCGAGGCGGACCCCACGGCGCACGCCGTGCTGCTCACCGTGCAGGCCGCCGCACGCAAGCTCGGCCCCAAGCGGCTGGCCGAGGCCACGATCTTCACGACGCGCGAGCCCTGCGCGATGTGTGTCGGGGCCCTGGTCGAGGCGCGCGTCCGCGCGCTCGTCTTCGCGGTCTCGGATCCGGAGAACGGCGCCGCGGGCGGCGCGGTGCAGCTGGCGCGAGGCAGCGCGCTGCCGCACGAGCTGTCCGTCGTGTCGGGGGTGCGCGAGGCTGAGGCGCAGCGGCTCTTCACCGAGGCCTCATCGGTCTCCTGACCTCGCCGGTCGCCTTTGCTAGACTCCCGCGTGGAGAGGTGTCCGAGTGGTTTAAGGTGCCGCTCTCGAAAAGCGGTGTGCGATGAGCACCGAGGGTTCGAATCCCTCCCTCTCCGCCATGCACATCAACCTGGACCCGCGGCCACTGTGCCGTCCGCGGAGAGGTCGCCTAGTGGCCTATGGCGCCGCATTGGAAATGCGGTTCGGGGCAA
>JBDTNK010000041.1:0-17075 GCA_039933775.1 Chloroflexota bacterium
AGTTGCGCGGCGCAGTCACCGCGGCGCCGGCCTCGAGGCTGAAGCGCATCGCCTCGTGGCGTTCCCAGTAACGATTCGCGTCTGCGAGCTCGTCGGGCGGGGTTGCCTCGGTCACGGCGACCGCGGTGTTCACGTCGAGGCCGGTCGCCTCGACGCTGACCAGGAATGGGTTGCTGAGCTGGGTCAGGTTGAAGAACTCGGCCACCGGGCCGCGCAGCACGACCTGGTCGCCCACGGTCGGGAAGTAGCTCCCGCCGCCGTCACGGCGCAGCGTGGTGAAGCTGCCCGAAAAGACGTAGATGCCGTCGCTGGTGGTCGCGTCGCCGTCCGTAGCATCCGCTGCGGACTGCAGGAAGAAGGCGTAGTTCTGGCCGCCGGAGCTGGTGGGAAGCCGGATCCGCTCGGTCACGATGCCGCGCACCGCCACCGTCTGGCCGTTGCTGTTGCCGCTCGCCGCCGCGTACGGCGATCGGTCCGCGACACCATTCTCGGTGTCGGTGGTCTGGCCCTGCACCGCGCCGATGGTGAGCACCTCGAGCACCGTCACGCCCAGGTGGCAGCTGCCCGGATCGCCAACGCTGGTGGTGGCCGTGACGGTCACGTCGTACGTGCCGCCCGGCGTGGTTGCGCCAACGCTGATCTGCGCGGTCGCCGTCCCGCCCACGGCCGTCGCCGGCGCCTGGCTGGTGCGCGTGATCGTCCCCGGGTCGCTGGGCGTGATTGAGGTGATGCTGAGATCGGTGACGATGCCGTCGGCATCCGAGGCGCTCACGTTCGCCGTGGCGCTGGAGCCGGAGAGGATGCTGATCGCCGGCCCGCAGTCCGCGACGACCGGCTGAGGACCACCGGCGATGGTGTGTGTCCCGAGGCCCGTGAAGGTATTCGACGGGAAGCCGTTCCACTCGACCGACGGGTCGAAGACGTCGTTCGGGTTGGCGTCACCGACAAGCACCGATGCCTTGCGCTGCAGCGTGTTATCGGCAGTGCTGACGTCGCCGGTGCCCCACTCCGTGCCGGGGTTGAAGTTTTGCTGGCCGATGCCGTCGACAAGGACCCCGCTCTTGATGAGGCCCACAAAATCATTGCCGTTCCAGAAGCTCGTCGAGGTGGTGGTCTGATCCGCTTGGGCGAGGATCGCTGGGTCGGCTGTGGCCTGCGCAAAGACGTACACGTCGTTCGCCGCGACAGAGCCGGTGAGGGCGAAGCTCGTGGTGCTCGTGCCGCCATTCGATGAGATGAAGATGCTGTAGCCGCTGGCCGCGAGGTTCACCGGATTGCTGCTCGGGTTGTAGAGTTCCAGCGCTTTGTTCTGGGCGGAGCCTTCGACGTATTCGGAGATGAACAGGTCGCCCGCGGCTGCATCGGCGGCGCGCGGCAGGACCGGCAGGAAGCCGATCGCCAGCGCGATCGCGACGAACAGCACGAAAACGCGGCGGGGAGCGAGGGAGGAGGTCATGAGCGGTATCGGTCTCCGTGTGGGCGCGCGGCAAGCACCGGTTGATGCCGTTTGGACCGATGGTGCCCTTGGCGCGCATCGAGGGGCAATCAACGCGCGGCATCGGTCGGGTTCAGTGGTAGTTCGGAGAGGCTACTCGCGTTTGGGTCGATGCGGCAGCCGGAAATGCGTACCGCAGCGGTGCACGGATGCACGTGACGCGTGGCAGGTCATGTCCGGTACTTCACGCGTGGTGCACGCGCGCACCGGGGGTTGCTCATTTCCGGATAACCCGACATATGCCCATCAGAACCCGCCTTATGAACCGATAGCGCGACACCGTTCGGGCTCGAATCTCTGAAATCTATGCCGTGGGCGACCGCTGCTCGCCACATGCAACTCGTGGTGTGAATCTGTCATCGACATCCCGTGGCCAGCGCGCGTAACGCGACTGCGGGTGAGCATGTGTCGGGTATCGCGGCGCCAGGGCCCACGAGCAGGCCCGCGTCGGTCACCCCGTCGGGCCCCGCGCCGCGGGCACGTGCGAGAGGCCCGCAACCGAGCCGTGACGCCGCCACCACGCCGCAACAACCCGTCAACCGGACTCGCGCCGCGGCCCCCGCTACCGGACGTCGAGGGTCGCGTTCCGGCGCGCGCTGGTCTCGAGGTAGCTGAAGAGCGCGAAGGCGCCCGCCGCGTAGACGATTCCGACGAGGAGCTCCATCCCGATGAGCCCGCCGACCTGGCCGAGCTGGGCGCCATCGGCAGCCTGTCGCACCGCTTCGAGGCCATGCGTGAAGGGCAGCAGGTTGGCCACGACCTGCATCCAGCCGGGCAGCTCGTCGACGGGGATGTTGACGCCGCAGAAGAGCAGGATGGCGAGCGTGATGAGATTCGCGCCGAAGAGGCCGTCACGCAGCCGCAGCGAGATGGCGCCCTGGAGCGCGCCGATCGCGGTGCAGGAGAAAACGGTCGTGATCAACGCCAGCGCGAAGACGAGCAGGGTCGATGGCTCGAGCCGCACCCCCAGAAAGATGATCCCGAACGCCACCGCGTAGAGCGAGACGAGGAGCCCGTTGAAGACGAACGGCAGGAACCGGCCCGCGAAGAGCGCGATGCGGTTGGCCGGCGTGGCCAGCAGCGCGGGCAGCGTGCCGAACCAGCGCTCGTTGGCGATCGCCATGGTCATGCCGAACACGCCGGCAAGCGCGCTCACCTGCACCGCGTTGCCGATCGCGAAGTAGGCGGGCGACCGATCCGTGGCATATGACCCCAGCGCCGCGAAGAAGAGGAGCTGGAAGGTCGGTCCGCCGATGAGCGTGGGGATGTAGATGGACGGGCGCGCCCAGTTGAAGAGCATCCCGTAGCTCATCAGGCCGCCGTACCAGAAGACGCGGAAGGCGGAACGCCAGCCCGAGGGATCGGCTCGCGGCGCGCCGACGGGCAGGGCCGCGGCGGTCACTGCAGCGCCAGCGTCGCGTCGCGGCGCGCCTTGTCGAGCACGTACACCAGCAGAATCCGGGCGGCGATGTAGTACACGACCGCGAGGACGAAACAGCTGGCGATCGCCAGCCACGGTGGCTGCGAGCCGGTCGCCGCGCCGCGGATCGCCTCCATGCCCCAGGTCGGCGCCAGGAGCCAGCTGATCGGTCGTACCCAGAAGGGCAGGGTCGAGATCGGCACCAGGAGCCCGGCGGCGAGCCAGATGGGGTATTCGAGCAGATTCCCGAGCGCGTTCGCGTGCCGGTACAGCACGAAGCTGGTCGCGATCAGCATGCCGAGCGCCCCGAGCGAGACCACGGCCGCCACCAATGAGAGCGGCAACATGAGCGGGAAGCTGGCCTCGATCGGCATCCCGAACAGCACCACGCCCCACAGCAATGTTGCGCCGATGCCGTAGAAGCCCAGCACCACCGCCCCGAACGTCTGCCCGGCCAGGATGATGTCGTAGCGCGTCGGGGCGCTGACAAGAAGCTCGAGCGTCCCCTCCCAGCGCTGCCAGGCGATCGCTCCGCCGCAGCCGAAGAGGGTGGTGCTCCACACGCCCATCATCCCGGTGCCCAGCGCCACGTACAGCAGCGTCTGTCCGGCCGTCCCGCCGCCGGATCGGAAGAGCAGAAATGCGAGCGTCGCGAAGATCAGCGGGCTGATGAAGGTCGTGAGGATGAAGAATTCGCTGGCGAGCAGCATGCGCACGTTGAACCAGGTCACGAACCAGACCAGCCGCAGCGACCGACGGATGCCCATGGCTATTGGACCGATGCCGCTCGCGCGGCGTCCGCGCTGTCGTCGCCGGTCGTGGCGATGAGGTGCACGTACGCGTCCTCGAGCGTCGGCTCGCGGCCGATCACCTTGCCGACACGCGTGTCGCCCAGCAGCGAGAGCAGGCGCGGGGTGATCTGCGGGCCGCGCTCGCTCTGGACCAGCAGGATCTGGCTCTGGTCGCGTTCCTCCATGTTGACGGCACTCACCTCGGCGTCGGCGCGGAGGCGCTCGACAGCGTCATCGGTCACTCCGAAGGTCTCGATCTCGACGATGGTCCGATTCGCGATGGCGCCCTTGAGATCGGCGCCCGTGCCGTGCGCGACGATGCGCCCCGCGTTGATCACCGCGATGCGATCGCAGAGGGCATCGGCCTCGAACATGTAGTGCGTGGTCAGCAGGACAGTCTTGCCGGCGTCGACGAGCGATTGGACGGTCTGGCGCAGCTCACGCGCTCCCACCGGATCAAGACCGATGGAGGGCTCGTCCAGGAACAGGACCTCCGGGTCGTGGAGCAGGCCGCGCGCGATGTGCAGCCGCTGCCGCATGCCGCGCGAGTAGCCCTCGACCTTCTCGCGCTCGCGGCCGGTGAGGCCAACCATCTCGAGCAGCTCGGCGACGCGCTGCTTCTGGATCGAAGGATCGACGCCATACAGCTCGGCGAAGTAGCGCAGGTTATCCATGGCACTCACCCGGTCGTACAGCCCGCGGTCGCCACCGAAGACATACCCGATGCGCCGACGCACCTCATCGGTCTCCGTCACCACGTCGTGGCCCATGACCCGCGCCGAGCCGCTCGTTGGCAGAAGGAGCGTGATGAGCATCTTGATCGTGGTCGTCTTGCCGGCGCCGTTCGGGCCCAGCAGCCCGAACAGCTCGCCGGGGCGCACCGCGAAGCTGACGCCGCGCACCGCCTCCACGTCCAGGCGGTGGCGCCTGATCACGCCGGTGTGGGTGCGGTACGTACGACGCAGGTCGATCGCCTCGATCGCGGGCGCAGCCGTCCCGTTCAGGTCGCTCATCGGAGCGGCGATTCTAGCGCCGATTCTTCGCCGCCCCCAGCGCCCGTGACCTCAGGGGCGGTCCAATGGATCGTCAGTCGCAGGACTCTCGTCGCTGGTCGCGACCGGCCCGGGCCCCTCCGGCGTCATCGGCGCGTCGGAGCGGGCGTCGCTGCGGTCGTTCGGCGCCACGCGCTGCAGGGTGCGGCCAAGCTCCGCAATCGAGAGGCGCATGGCGCGTTCGAGCTGTGACCCGGCCTGGCGCGCATCGGTGTTGACGCGCTCGCGTGCCTCCGGGGATGTGGCGGCCCGGCGCGCGCTATCGACGCCACGATCGAAGGCGTCGGCGACGCGGCGCAGGCCCTGGGACGGCGGCTCAGGCTCCGTTTCGGCGCCGGACGATTCCCACGCGGAACGCACGGACTCGCCGATGCCGCCGCCCAGGCGCCCAAGCGCCTCGCCGACGTTGCGCCATTCAGAGGCGAGGTCGCCTGACGCGCCGCTGCCGGTCGCGGGTTCGCGCGGCTCAAGGGGTTCATCGGTCATCGGCCGGACTCCAGCTCCACGTTGGGGTTGTCGGTTGGCAGCCGCATCGGCGGCGCGGACGAAGGCTCGCCGTCGCCGGGCGCCCGCATCGGTGGCTCATCGGTCTCGGGCAAGTCGGGCGGGGTGTCGATCGGTGGGAGGTCGGTGTCATCGGGCGGGGGAGTGATCGTCATCGGTCTGTCCTCCAGGTTGACCGGTCGGACCTTGCACAGCCGATGCCGGGGCTCAGAACCAGTCGCGCGTGCGGAAATAGCGGACCAGGAAGAGCACGGCGACGAGCATGACGAGCAGCACCACCGGGTAGCCGAGAGGCCAGCGAAGCTCGGGCATGAGGACGAAGTTCATGCCGTAGATGCTCGCGATGAGCGTCGGCACCGCGATGATCACCGTGTACGCCGTCAGCCGCTTCATCACCCCGGCGAGATTGTTCGACGTGACCGAGAGGCTGGCATCCAGCGTCGATGCCACCAGGTCGCGGTACAGGTCGAGCGCATCGAGCACGCGGACGAGGTGGTCATACAGGTCCTGGTAGTAGGGGACCGCGGCCTCCTCGATGAGCTCGACCTCGCGTCGCAGCAGCGTGTTCGCGACGTCGCGCATGGGCGTCAGCACGCGGCGCAGCTCCAGCAGGCGGCGCTTGGCGCGCAGCACGTCGCGCAGCGTTCGGCGCGCTGATCCCTGCAGCACCGCATCCTCGATCTCCTCGATTCGGTCGCTGATGCGGTCGAGGAGCGGGAAGTAGCCGTCGACGATCGTGTCGAGCACCGCGTAGAGCAGCATCGCGACGCTCGTGCCGACCGCGGTGGGCCTCGCCTGGAAGCGGCGGCGGGTCGTCGCGATCGCCTCCGACGATCCCCAGTGGATCGTGATCAGGTAGCCCTCGCCGGCGATGAGGTGCACCTCGTCGAGCTCGGAGACCCGGGGTGCTGGATCGTCATCTCCAGGCGGGTCGGCGGCGTCATCGGGTTCTGCGTCGGGCGCGCCGTCGCCGGCGCCGGCGGCATCGGGCAGGACGACCTCGTGCGCGACCAGGATGTACTGGCCGTCATAGGCGTCGATCTTCGGTCGCTGGCGGCGCTTGCGAATGTCCTCGACGGCAAGGGGATGGAGGCCGAACTCCCGCTCCAGCAGGCCGATCTCGTTGTCGCCAGGATCCGCGAGATCGAGCCAGATGAGCGTGCCCGGCGCCTTTCTCAGCTCGGAGATCTCGTCGAGGTCGTCGCGGCCGAGCGTCCGCAGCGTGCCGTCGCCGTGGCGCACGAGACAGGCCGCGGTCGAGTCGAGCTGGCGCTCCATGCGCATCGGAGTGTACGCCGGCGTAGGTCTTTGGCAGGTCTGCCAGCGGTGACAGTGCCAACCTACCCTAGGCTCGGGTGAGTGGCACGGTCGAGCGGTATGGATCTGCGAAGCTACCCCCGACTCGGGTAGATGGCCGAGTCGCAGTCGCGAATGTGCCAGATACCCAGCCCCCGGGTAGCGTCCGAGTAGATGTGGCTTCGGCCATTGCTGTGACGGCGGATCTGACCCGAATCCCGGGTATTTGGCACGGTGGAAATGCCCCAGCCCGCCATCCACCCCAATACCGGGTACCGTCCAGCCGAGGCCCCGGGCGACCGTGCCACCTAGCCGAATCCCGGGTACCTGGGCTCTCCGCCCGAGCTGCCATCCGTGGCCATTCCACGGCGATCGGCTACCCTCAGCGCATGGACCGATTGGCCCGACGCATCGGGCTTGGCCTGGCGGCCCGCGGCGAGGTTGACGAGGTCGTCGCCTGGAGCGCGGCGGCGCGTGCGCAGGGGCTCGACTCGGTCTGGGTCCACGACAGCTACTTCGAGCGCGACGCCGTCTCGTACGTCAGCGCGATCGCCTCCGAGCTGGGCGCCGATGAGTCCGCGGACGGATTCCGCATCGCGCTCGGTGCCGTCAATCCGTTCACGAGGCATCCCGTCGTCCTGGCCATGACCGGCTCAGCGCTCGACGAGATGGCCCCCGGCCGGATCGTGATGGGCCTGGGCACTGGTCTGCCGCTGCGCCTCAAGCAGATGGGCATTCCCTATGCGCCCGATGACGCCGTGGCCGGCGTCTCCAACGCCATGGACCAGATCCGCGCCCTCTGGGCGGGCGAGCGGCTGCCGTCCGCCACCGAAGGGCTGCCGCCCATTCAACCGATGTTCCCGCCGCCGCACCGCATCCCCCTGGTGATCGCCGCGTACCGCAAGGAGTTCGTCGCGCTGGCCGGCCAGAAGGCCGATGGCTACCTGGCGCGGCCGGCGGAGTCGATCGCGTCGCTGCGCGGCATCCTCGGCCGGCTGCGGAGCGCGGTGCAGAGCGCCGGGCGCGATCCGGGGGCGGTGGAGTCCGCCGGCTACCTTCTCACGCTCGTCGACGAGAGCCGCCGTGAGGCGCTGAACCGCGCCAAGCGCGAGCCGTTTGTGATCTACATGATGAGCGTCCTGGGCGACGTCTCACTGAAGCGCGCGGGTTTCGAGGCCGAGCTGCGCGACCGGATCGCCGCCGCATGGCGCGCGGAGGAGTTCCACACCGCGGCCGGCCTCATCCCCGACGAGCTGCTCGATGCGTTCATGCTCGTCGGCACGCGCGAGCAGGTCGCCGCCGGCGCGCTCGCCTTCCACCTCGACGCGGGGCTCGAGCTGCCGCTCCTGCAGCCGGTGCTCCAGGAAGAGGCCCAGATTCACGCCCTCCTCGATGCGGCCGCGCTCTACGCGCGCCTGCCGGAAGCAGCGGCCGAGCGCTGGGGCAGCTTCGACGACGAGCGGATCGCCGCGGCCGCGGCGGCGGCGGCCGGCAGCCCGGCGCACCGCCCGACACGCTCGCGGCTCGAGGACGACCCGCAGCTGGGCGTCGGGGAGCGGCTGCGACGGCGCTCCGGCGCGGTCTGGGAGGTGCTGCGGCCGTTCTCGTTCACCGCTTCGATCACGCCGGTCGCGGCCGGCGGGGCGCTGGCCTGGGCCCACGGCCTGTTCGACGGCGGCCTCTTCCTGCTGGCGCTCGTCGCTGCGGTGCTGCTGCACATCGGGACCAACGTCATCAACGAGATCTACGACATCCGCAAGGGGATCGACACGATCACCTCCCCGCGCGCCAGCCACGCCATCCTCAAGGGCCGCATCACCGAGCGTCGCGCGTTCGGCGTGGCCTTTTCCGCCTTCGCGGCGGCTGCCGCCATCGGCGTGGCGCTCATCGCGTTTCGTGGCTGGCCGATCGCGGTGCTCGGCGTCATCGGTCTGGCGGGAGGCTACTTCTACACGGCACCGCCGTTCCAGTACAAGTTCCGGGCGCTGGGGGTGCCGCTCGTCTTCGCGCAGATGGGGCCGCTGATGACGGTCGGGACGTATTACGCGGTGACCGGCATTGTCAGCCTCGATGCGCTGGTGCTGTCGGTGCCCATCGGCCTGCTGGTGGCAGCCATCCTTCACGGCAACGAGTGGCGTGATATCGGCGAGGACACCCGTGCCGGGATCGCGACACTCTCCTCGCAGCTCGGCAAGGAACTGGCGCACTACGGCTACCTGGCGCTGACGCTGGGCGCGTACATGGTGCTGGGGCTGACCGTCGCCGCGGGCTGGCTGCCGGCCACGACGCTCGTCGCGATTCTCTCGCTGCCGTACCTGGTCGTCGTGCTGCGCGCGGCGGAGCTGGGCGCGACCGGCCAGGCGCGCGCCATCGCGATGATCGACCTCCAGACCGCGCGCCTGCACATGATCTTCGGGGCGCTCCTCGTCGCCGGCGTCCTGCTCAGCCGCCTCGCGGCATGAGCTCACGCGTTCCGGGGCATTTCGCGCTCGGCGTCGGCCTGGGCGCGGCGCAGGCCCTCTTCGCGTTCACCTTCCGCGGCCCGCGGCCGCAGTTCTGGCAGCGCATGACGCTCACCGGCCTGTCGCTCGGGTCGTTCGCGCTGCTCACCTCGGGGGAGGCGCGGCGCGTGCGCATCGGTCCACGGGAGGTCGCGCTGGGGCTCGCCTCGGCTGGCGTGCAGTACGTCACCTTCCAGGTCGGTGACCGGATGGCGCGCCGCATCATGCCGGCAGGCGACCGCGAGATCGCCGATATCTACCAGCTCCGCACGTTGCGTCCGCGTGTCGAGATCGGCGCTCGGCTGGCGCTGATCATCGGTCCGGCCGAGGAGATCTTCTGGCGCGGTGCGCTCCAGGCGGGGTTCATGCGCTGGCTGGGCCGATGGCCGGGCACCGCGGCCGCGACCGCTTCCTACGGCGGCGTGCACCTGGTTACCGGCAATCTCACCCTGACCGGCGCCGCAGCTGTCGGCGGCGCACATTGGGCGCTGCTCTACGCGGCGGGCGTGCCGTTGGGAGCGTTGATCGTGTCCCATGCACTGTGGGACGTCTGGATCTTTCTCCTGCAGCCAACCGTGGACCTGCCAGTTAGTGCCGGTTCACCAGGCTGAACCCGATCACATGTTCGCGCCACCGACGCACCTGATCTGAAAGGCGGAGCTCACGGCGACATCGGTCCTGTCGAGCGTTCACGTGGTGTGCATCTGACTGGAAAGTCGGGCACGAGCGGCCCGGGGCTGCCGACGCGGCCCGCGTTGAGCGATATAGCGTTAGTGAGATAACCGCTGACATGAGAGCCCCATCCGTCCTAGCGAGGATCGCCGCTTAGCAGAGCTGCGGCGCGATCGCGGTCCGCGTCGGTCTCGAAGGCGAGCATGACGTCGTTGCCGAACCAGTGCAGGGCCAGCGACGGCTTGCGGCCGTGGACGTGAACGAGGTCGCCGCGCTCAATGGCGCTGACTTCGCGGAGCGCGCGCGTGATCACGCTGCGGATCGGGCCATCAGGACCGTCGAGCTGCAGCTCGACGGTGGTCCGCCCGGGAGCGGCGCTCAGACGCCCCGGCACACGGTCGACATCGATCGGTCCGCCGCCGGCCTGGCTCAGCCGCCCGCTGGCGACGACGTCCAGGGCACCAGTCGGGATGCCGGCAGCGGGATCGACTGCGGCCACGGCATCGGGCACGGCATCGGCATCGGTCAACCGGAAGATCGGATACCCCACGCGACGCCCGGCGAGCAGCACAAGCGCGAAGGCGAGGAGCAGCAGCGGCGCGACCCACGGGCGGTCGAGCGGCAGGTCGGGATCGCGGTCGATCCATGCGGTGCGCAGCTCGCGGCCCCAGGCGCCCAGGATCGAGCCGGGCGGCGCGGCGAAGAGCGCGTCGAGCGGATCACGGTCGGTCACCTGCGTGCCGAAGACGCGCATCGGCACCAGGGCGGCCGGATAGGCGTTGCGCACGACGAGCGGCGCCCCGGAGCCTGCGTCGAAGGCGAGGTGATCGAAGTGCGCCCGGCCGCCGGCGAGCGCCGCGATCTCGCACGGCTCGTCCGCGCTCGAGCCACAGCCGGGCACGGCAACCGAGCCGAAGCGAAGGCGAACCCGCACGATCGTGCCCGGCTCGTGCGCCCCGATCTCGGAGACGGTGATCTCGGTCGCGTCGCCGGCCCCGGGATCCTCGCGCAGATAGCGACCGCCGAGTGACCCCGCATCCACCGAGGCGCCGCGCGCGGCCAGCGCAGTCGCGTCGAACGCCAGGCGATCTGGATCCTCCACGATCACGCCGGTCACGTCGCGCGTCGTGAGCTCCTGCGGCGTGACGTCGCTGCGCACCACGACCACGTCGCGCCGCGCGGCGCTGTCGCGCACGAAGTAGTAGCGCATCGGCGTCCCATCCTCGCGCGGCGGCCCGGGAACCGGGGGCAGCTGAGCGACACCGGAGAGCTCGACGAGTGTGATCGACGGCCCGGTGACGCGATCCACCAGCTCCTTGGCGGAGCTGCGGTGGATGATCAGCTCCAGGCCCGCGAAGACGAGCGGCACGATCGCCAGCAGCAGCAGGATTCCGATCACCACGGGCACCGCCGGCGACGAGGCACGCTCCAGCCTGCCACGCGGCGGCCGCCGGCCCAGCGCAGTGGCGATGACCCAATCGACGCCGGCCGGTAGCGCCCCGAGCAACGCCTGGGCTCGACTCAGCACGCACACCCCGAGCGGTCCCTGCGGCCCGCCACGCCCTCGCCGCTGCGCCCTACGCGAAGGACCACGTGCCGTCCTCCCACCAGCCGCGCACGAGGTCGCCGTCCTCGCCGCGGCCGAACACATCGATCCGTCCGGGCTGCATGGCGCTGGCGGTCGGGTCCGAGGTGAGCCGCACGCCGAGCGACTCCCAGGGCTGCCATCCAGCCGGCACGTACCAGCAGTGCTGGAGCATGCCGTCGCGGCCATGCGCGAAGCAGTCGATGCGGTCAGGGCCCCACGAGCATGCGGCCGGGTCGCCGATCAACGAGCCGCCCAGCGACTCCCACGGGTGCCACGCCGCACCGTCCCAATACCGGTTCCAGAGCTGGCCGTCGGCGAAGATCGCGAAGACCTGCTGCTCGTTCGCGCTCCACGAAGTGACCGCCGGCGCCGAAGCCAGTTGACCGCCAAGTGATTCCAGGGAGCCCATCCGCGTATCCTCGAAAGCATGGTTGTGCCGCGCGACATCATCGGTCAGCCGATGGAGTGGCGCCACCTCGGTCGCACCGGTCTGCGCGTGACCCGCATCGGACTGGGGCTGGCCGCCCTCGGCCGCCCCGGCTACGTCAACCTGGGCCACGCCACCGACCTTCCCCAGGAAACCGATGTCGCCGCCATGCGCCAGTACACCGCCACGGTGCTCGACAGCGCACGGGAGGCGGGGATCCGCTACCTCGATGCTGCGCGTAGCTATGGCCGCGCGGAGGAGTTCCTGGGCGCCTGGCTGGCGCGGCGGCGCATCTCGCCGGAGGAGTTCACGGTCGGCACCAAGTGGGGCTACACGTATACCGCAGGCTGGCAGGTCGATGCCGAGATGCACGAGGTCAAGGACCACTCCCTCGGAACGCTGCGCCGGCAGTGGAGCGAGTCGCAGGCACTCCTCGATGGCCACGTCGACCTGCTCCAGGTCCATTCCGCCACCCTCGATTCGGGAATCCTGGACGACGCCGCGGTGCTCGACGCGCTCGTCGCACTTCGCTCGGGCGGAGCGGTGCGCGCGATCGGCCTCACCCTGTCGGGCATCGGCCAGGCCGTCACGCTGCGACGCGCTCTGACCCTTGAGCGGAATGGAGCGCCCGTCTTCGACACGGTGCAGGCGACGTGGAATGCGCTCGAGCCGTCGATCGGTCCGTTGCTGGCACAGGCCCACGACGCGGGGATGGGCGTGATCGTGAAAGAGGCGCTCGCCAACGCACGCCTCGTGCGCGGCGATGCGGCGGACGCGCTCCGTCCCCACGCCGCTCGATTGCGCTGCGGGACTGATGCGCTGGCTTTGGCCTGGGCCCTTGCGCAGCCCTGGGCGGACGTCGTCCTTTCGGGGGCGGCGACGGTCGACCAGGTCCGCTCGAACGTGGCGGCACTGTCCGTACGCCTCGACGACCCAGCGCGCGCCGCGCTCGCCGGGCTCGGGGAGCCGGCCCACGCCTACTGGCAGCGCCGCGCCGAGCTCACCTGGAACTAGCGCGGCATCATCGCCGCGAGGCGGTCGCGGTCGGGGGTGCGCTCGAACAGGAGGATGACCTCGAGGTCGGGCCGGATGACGAGGACCGCCGGCATCGAGCCTTCGCGGCTGTGGACATAGCCGACGACGCCTTCGACCGACGGCTCGCCCAGGACGTGTGGCATCGACCGACCGCCGTGGCCGATGAGCGTCAGCAGCACGCGCCGCCCGCCGGCTGGCTCCTCGACGCTGACCGATGCGGATTGCCGATCACCAAGGTTGAGCCAGCGATTGCCGATGCGCCCGATGACCCGCGCGCCGACCGCCTCGTTCGCCACCAGCCCCCGGGCCAGCACGTTGAGCTCGCCACCCGGCTCGAAGATCGGGTAGCCGATGCGCGATCCCGCGACGAGGACCCCAGCCACGAGCAGCGGCGGGACCCAGAGCAGTGGATTTGGAATTTGGCGCGGAAACGGGGCCGCATCCAGCGCAACGATTCGCCCCGGCACCAGGCCCAGTCCGGCCGCTTCCGGCAGATCGCTTTGCTCGACGATGCCGGTCAGCATCTGCCGGCCCCCGGTCAGGTCGCCTGCCGCGCGGAGCATGATCGAGCTGCGCGGATCGCCCGGATCCTGGAGTGTCCAGTACCCGGCCGGCAGCACGTCTTCCACCACCGGCAGCGCGAGCACCTCGCCCTCGAGGCGGACCCAGGCTCCGAGCTGCGCCTCCCCCGCGGCTATCTGCGAGGCCGAAACCTCGCGTGGCTGCGGCTGGCGGAGCGTGAGCACGACGGGCACCGCCGCCACGGCCAGCAGCACGACGATGACGAGCCACAGCCGCTGATCGGGTCCGCGCAGCGGACCGGGCACGCGTCGCAGCCATCGGTCGACGCGGTAGGCGAGCCAGCCGAGCCAGACGCGGAGGCGGGTGAGCATCGGCCCATCATGCACGCCCGCCGCAACGGGCAGCGCGTACCATCGGGCAGACATGGACCGATTCCGCACGATCATCGAGCCGTTCCGCATCAAGAGCGTCGAGCCGGTGCGGCTCACGACGGTCGAGGAGCGCGAGGCCAAGCTGCGCGAGGCGGGCCACAACCTGTTCAACATTCACGCCGACGATGTGCTCATCGACCTGCTGACCGATTCGGGCACCGGCGCCATGAGCGCGGAGCAGTGGGCCGGGATCCAGCGTGGCGACGAATCGTACGCCGGGTCGCGATCGTGGTACCGCTTCCTGGATGCGGTGACCGAGCTCTTCCCGTTCCGGCACGTGATCCCCACCCACCAGGGCCGCGCGGCCGAAAGGATCCTCTTCTCCGTCGTCGGCGGCGTGGGCAAGGTGATCCCGAGCAACACGCACTTCGATACGACGCGCGCGAACGTCGAGTTCACCGGTGCCGAAGCGGTCGACCTGGTGATCGCGGAAGGAAGGGCACCATCGGTCATCCATCCCTTCAAGGGCAACATGGACACACACGCCCTCGACGCGCTGATCCGGAGGGTCGGGCCCGAACGGGTGCCGGTCGTCTTCGTGACGGTCACGAACAACTCCGGCGGCGGCCAGCCGGTCAGCATGGCCAACCTGCGCGCCGTGCGCGAAGTGTGTGACCGATACGGATTGCCGCTCTTCCTCGACGCGTGCCGGTTCGCGGAGAACGCGTGGTTCATCCGCGAGCGAGAGGGCGGCTACGCCGACGTTCCGATTCCCGACATCGTGCGCGAGATGGCCTCACTGGCCGATGGGATGACGATGAGCGGCAAGAAGGATGCGCTGGTCAACATCGGCGGCTGGCTGGCACTCAATGACGACGCCTGGGCCGAGCAGTGCCGCAACGTGCTGATCCTGACGGAGGGATTCGTGACCTACGGTGGATTGGCGGGGCGCGATCTGGAGGCCATGGCGCAGGGGCTGCGCGAGGTCGTCGACCACGACTACCTGCGCTACCGGATCCGGTCCACGGCCTACCTGGGCGAGGCGTTGGTCGAGGCCGGCGTGCCGTGCGTGCAGCCGATCGGCGGACATGCCGTCTACCTTGATGCCGCGGCGCTGCTGCCGCACATCCCCGCGCTCCAGTATCCGGGCCAGGCGCTCGCCTGCGCCCTGTACCGCGAGGGCGGTATCCGCGGCTGCGAGATCGGGACGGTGATGTTCGGCATGCATCCGGACGGCTCGGAGACGGCGGCACCCATGGAGCTGGTGCGTCTCGCCATCCCGCGCCGGGTCTACACCCAGTCGCACATCGACTACGTCATCGAGGTCGTGCGCTGGGTCGCGGACCAGGCTGGCGAGCTGCGTGGCATGCGGATCGTCGAATCGCCCGCCGCGTTGCGCCACTTCAGTGCCCGATTCGAGCCGATTCAGTAGCTCTCTATCCGCACCGGCGTGAGAGCGAAATCCCGTACGTTTCGAGTCAGGACGGCGGCGTTGAGCGCCTCGGCGGCCGCGGCGATCAGGGCGTCTGCCAGGCTGAGATGCCTGCCTCGGCGGTGTGCGGCATAGCGCCACCGACCCGCCTGGAGCGCGGCGTCGACCCCAGGCTGAACAAACTCGACAGGCCCCAGGAACGAGGAGAGCTTTGGCTCATCGCGCTCGCGCAGCCCGGCTCGTACCTCGCAGACGACAACCTCGGTCACGAATGGAATGTCACCATCCTCAAAAACCCGGTGCCAGCGCGCGGCGGCGCCATCATCGCCCAGCAGGTGGTCGATCACGAACGACGAGTCGATGACGATGTTCACGTCTATCCGTTCTCACCTGCATCGGTCACCTCGGCTCTCCGCTCGCGCACCCAGCCCACGACGTCGTCGGGCGTGCGCCACTCGGGGTAGTCCTCTCGGTGGAGCGCGCCTGCCGTCTGGCGCACTGCCTCCAACAACCGATCGCGTCGAAGGCGGTCAGCCAGCGCCTCTGCGACGTAACGCGAACGGCCACGCGGCCCGGCGTAGCGGTCAATCTCCTCCACGAGCTCTTTCGGGAGCAGCAGGTTCGTGCGCACAGTCATGCGCACAACTATGCGCCTTCCACCTCGCACACGTCAAGGCCGGCAACCTCGCGTGACGAGTGCCACGTGCAGGCATAGACTCCGCGCCGTGGCGGTCTGTGCACAGTGCGGGCGCGAGAGCCCAGATGATTTCGGCTTCTGCCCCTCGTGCGGGGCACCGCTGGCGGGCGCCCAGGTGGCGCGCGAGGTGCGCAAGGTTGTCAGTGTCCTGTTCTGCGACCTGACCGGATCAACCGAGATCGGTGACCGGACGGATCCCGAGGCGCTGCGGGCAATGATGCGGCGCTACTACGAGACGGCGCGGACGGTGCTCGAGCGGCACGGCGGCACCGTGGAGAAGTTCGTCGGCGACGCCGTCATGGCCGTCTTCGGGATTCCGGTGGCGACCGAAAACGACGCGCTGCGCGCCGTGCGCGCGGCGGTCGAGCTGCGCGACACGGTGCACGGGCTTGGCCTCGAGGCCCGCATCGGCGTGAACACCGGCGACATCGTGGCCGGCGAAGGTGACACGCTCGTCACCGGCGATGCCGTCAACGTGGCGGCGCGCCTGGAGCAGGCCGCTGGCGCCGGCGAGGTGCTGCTCGGTGCCGCGACGGTGAGCCTGGTGCGTAATGCCGTGACGACCGAACCGCTGCAGCTGGCGCTGAAGGGCAAGACCGGCGAGGTCGCGGCCCATCGGCTCATCAGTCTCGACATGACCGCGGCGGGCGTCGAGCGTCGGATGGATCGCCCGATGGTCGGGCGCGAGCGGGAGAGCGAGCGCCTGCGCGCCGATTTCGCGGATGCGATCGAGTCGCGCACGTGCCGGCTCTTCACGCTCATCGGTCCAGCCGGGGTGGGGAAGTCACGCCTCGTCGCCGAGTTCCTGGCGCACGTTGGCGACGCGGCGACCACCGCTCGCGGCCGGGCGCTCTCGTATGGCGAGGGGATCACGTACTGGCCGCTCGTCGAGATGCTGGTCCAGCTCGGGCTCGAGCCCGAGGCGGCGATTCGATCCTCGCCCGCCGACACGCAGCTCGCCACGCGCGCCCTGTTCGAGGCCGCAGCCGAGGAACGGCCCCTGGTCCTCGTGCTCGACGACCTGCAATGGGCTGAGGAACCGATGCTCGACCTGGTCGAGCACATCGCCGATTGGTCGCGCGAGGCGCCGATCTTCCTGCTCTGCATCGCGCGTCCCGAGCTGCTCGACGCGCGCCCGGGCTGGGGCGGCGGCAAGATGAATGCGACCTCGATTCTGCTCGAGCCGCTCGGCGAGGCCGATGCGGTGGCGCTGGCCGACCGGCTGCTTGACGGGCTCGAGCTGGACGCCGACACGCGGGCACGGATCCTCGC
>JBDTNK010000042.1:0-16449 GCA_039933775.1 Chloroflexota bacterium
ACCGCGGTCCGGGCAGCAGGAGCGGCTCGAGAACGTCGTGAACCGGCGCATCTGGGCCTCCGACCGCGCCGGCTGACCGCGGTCAACGCAGCGCGGCGAGCTCCTCGCTGGTGGCCTCATCCGGCCGCTTGCCCAGGATGATCATCCCGAGCACGCCGTCGGTGTCGACGTCGTCCTTGCGTACCGTGTCGACGATGCGGCCGTGGTACATGACGCTGATGCGGTCCGCTAGGTCGTACACATCGTGGATGTCGTGGCTGATGAGGAAGATGCCGATCCCCTCACCCTTCAGCTGACGAACGAGGCCGCGGACCTGGGCCGTCTCGGCCGGACCCAGCGCCGCCGTCGGCTCGTCCATGATCAGGATCCTGGCGTTGAACTGCACGGCTCGCGCGATGGCGACCGACTGCCGCTGACCGCCGGAGAGCGACACGACCGGCGACTTGAAGTTGTGGAAGTTCGGGTTGAGGCGACCCATCACCTTGCGGGTCGCGTCCTCCATGGCGCCATCGTCGATGGAGCCGATCGGCAACGTGAGCTCTCGTCCGAGGAAGACGTTCGCCGGCGCATCGAGATTGTCGGCCAGCGCCAGGTTCTGGTAGATCGTCTCGATGCCGCGGGCCTTGGCGTCGCGCGGATTCTGGATGCTGACGCGCTCGCCGTTGACGTAGATCTGCCCGGAGTCGGGCAGCTGCGCGCCGGCGAGCACCTTCATGAGCGTTGACTTGCCGGCGCCGTTGCCCCCCACCAGGCCGACGACCTCGCCCTCGTGCAGGTCGATGCTGACACCCGCAACGGCCTGGACGCCGCCGAAAGCAACCTGGATGTCGCGCATCTCGACCAGCGGCGTTCCCATGCTGGCCGGGGTCTCGGCGCTCATGGGCGTTCCTTCCGCGGTCATTTCGCTGCCCGCTTGCGGGTCCAGGCGTCGAAGGCGACAGCGAGGATCAGGACGATGCCGGCCACCACGTTCTGGCCCGGCGAGTTGACGCCCATGAAGCTCAGTCCGTAGGACAGCGACGCCATGACGAAGGCGCCCAGGACGGCACCGGGAATCGTTCCGGTGCCTCCGATGAACGACGTCCCGCCCACGACCGCCGCCGCGATGACGAAGAGCTCGTAGCTGTTTCCGATGTCGAGCGTGGCGCCGTTGAGGCGCGCCGCGACGACGGCTCCGGAGAGCGCGGCCAGGACGCCCATCAGCACGAACGTCTTGAGGATCGTCAGGCGTGTGTTGATGCCGACGAGCTCGGCCGCGTCCGGGTTCCCGCCATAGGCATACACATAGCGCCCGAAGCGCCGACGGGTCGACATCCAGGTCATGACGACGGTCACCCCGATGAGCAGGACGGTCGGCACCGGGAAGCCCGCCGAGATCTTGAGGCCTCCCGCCGGCTCGGTGATGCCGTTCTCGCTCGCGTACTCGGTCGCCAGGCCCGGCGCCAGGTAGTTGCCGTTCGCGAACCAGGCGAGCCCCATGATGAGTCCGCACGCCACCGCGGCATAGGCGATCTCGGCCCACATCGGGCGCACCGGGAACCCGAAGCGCCTGCGCTGGCGCCGGCCATTCCAGAGCAGCGCGACGACCGCGAGGCAGCCGAGCGCTCCCAGCACCCAGGTGAGCGACCCGCCGATCGACCCGCGACCGCCGCCGCCAAGCAAGCGGAAGGCCGGATCGAGGCCCGTGACGGCGGCTCCGTTCGAGAAGTACCAGATCGCGCCGCGGATCGAGAGCAGTCCACCGAGCGTGACGACGAACGACGGCACGCCGATGTAGGCGATGATGAATCCCTGGAACGCGCCGATCGCGGCGCCCAGGCCGATGCCGATGGCGAGCGCGATCAGCCAGCGCAACGGGAAGTCGGGCCCCATGCCGAAGATGTTCGGCAGCCAATCGGTCATCAGCGTGGCGTAGGTCATGGCCACCAGGCCCACGACCGAGCCCACCGACAGGTCGATGTTGCGCGCCACGATGACGAGGACCATCCCGGTGGCGAGGATGGCCACGCTCGTGGCCTGGACCGCCAGCGTGACCATGTTGACCGGGCGGAAGAACTTGCCGTCGGTCAGCAGGTTGAAGCCAAGCAGAATGAGGGCGAGCGCCACCAACATCCCGAACAGGCGGAGGTCAACCTCCGTGGCGCCAATGATGCCGCGGAGGCGTGACCACGCCGAACCGGATGTCCTGGTTGAGGCCGATGCCGTGTCGACGGCGTCTGCCACGGCGGTCCTCCTTGCTCAGACGGGTGATGTGGCCTGCGCCCCCAAGATGCTCAGGGGCGCAGGCGAATTCTCACGAACTACGGACGACGGTCCTCACTGGCAATCATCAAAGCCCGGGTCGCCATCCTTGACCCCCGCGCAGATGTCGTCCTTGGTGGCGTACCAGCCGGCGTCCATGACCACGTCGAGGTCCTCGGCGGTCAGTGGCGTCGGCTGCAGGATCAGCGACTTCACCGTCACGCCGCCCGGCGTGTCAAAGTCGACGGGGCTGTTCCCATCGGTCGGCGCCACGGAGGGGTCGATGTCGATGGCGACCTGGTCCATCGCCGTTCCCTGGCACAGCGCGAGGGCGGCCTGGCCAGCGGCCCTGCCGAGCTCGTTCGCGTTCTTCCACACGTCGACGTACTGCTTGCCGAGCGCGACGTTGTTCAGGTTGGCGGGATCGCCGTCCTGGCCGCTCAGCGGCGGGAAGCCATAGCTCTTCGCCTCGAGCGCCGCAACCACGCCAAGGGCGGTGCTGTCGTTCTCAGCCAGGATCGCGTCGATCGTCACACCATCGGCATTGGCCTTGTCGATGATGGCTTCCATGTTGGCCTGGGCGGTCGCGGTATCCCAGGCATCGGTGTACGTGCCGTAGTCATCCGGCCACGTTCCGGTCCCCGCCTCGGGGCCGTTCAGGATGGTGATGGTCCCGGCGTCGACCGCGTCCTTCAGGCCGGCGTCGTCCCAGCCCTGTGGCAGGAAGGTGGACGCGTTCGGATCGCCCGGATCACCCTTGATCAGGACGTAGTTGCCCTCCGGCACAGCCTCCATCACGGCCGATGCCTCTGCCTCACCGACGCCCACGTTATTGAACGTGATGTACAGCGTGCTCGGATCCTCGATCAGCCGGTCATAGGCGATGACAGGAATCCCGTTGTCGGCGGCCTTCTGGACCGCGGGAAGGATTGCGTTCTGGTCCTGCGCCAGCAGGATCAGCACCGTTGCGCCCTGGCCGATGAGGTTGTCGACATCGGTGAGCTGCTGCTCGTTGCTGAGGTTCGCGTCGGCATCGATATAGGTGCCGCCGCCGTCCTCGACCGTCTGCTTGATGTTCGGCTGGTCGGCCGCAGCCCATCGCGGCTGCTGGAAGTTGTTCCACGAGACGCCGACGGTGCAATCCGTCGACCCTGTCGCCGATTCCGCCGGCTGTGACGAGGTGCCGCCCTGCGACTCCCCGGCCGTGGCGGATGCGCCGCCGTCGCTGCTGCACGCGGCGAGCAGCAGGGCGAGGACGCCCAGCATCGCCGCAAGCCTCCGAATGACCATGAATGGCTCCTTCGCTCTGCTTGGAACGTGGCCGCCGATGGCGGTACCACGCAGTAGGCTACTCTCCTGTCAAGCCCTCCTTGTTCCGAATCGGCGCTTACCCGCCGATCGCCACACGACGTTCGTCGCGCAGCCAGCTGGCGGGGTCGGCGATGAACGGCTCGAGCGCCAGCTCGGCCGCTCCGAGGACCGGCGCGTCGACCCCGAGCGACGCCGGCACGATGGACACCAGCTCGCGTGACGCGCGCAGCGCGCGCTCGTCGAGCACCTGCTCCAGGCGATCTGCCACGAGTGGGTGGATACGCTCGAAGTGGCCGCCCAGCACGATCAGCGTCGGGTTGAAGACATTGACGAGCCCAGCCAGGCCGATGCCGAGCCACGTGCCAACGTGGTCGACGGCCGCCAGCGCGCGGGGCTCGCCGGCGCGTGCCGCCGCGATCACATCGCTCACCGCTTCCCGACCTCCGTCGCGACGACGGCCCGCGCGCGCAAGCATCGCTCGCTCGCCGATCTCCGTCTCCCAGCAGCCCACGGAGCCGCAGCCGCAGCGCTGGCCAGCGGGGTTCACCGGGAGGTGGCCGATCTCACCGGCATACCCGGCGGCGCCGACGAGCGGCTGACCGTCGAGGAGCAGGTTGCCGCCGACGCCGACCTCGCCGGTGACATACAGAACGGCATCGGCACCCGCGGCTGCGCCGCGCCGGTGCTCCGCGACCGCGCCGAGGTCGGCCTCGTTGACGACCCACAGCGGTGCATCGAGGCCGAGCGCGGCGGTGAGCCGCTCACCGATGGGAACGTCGCGCCAACCGAGATTGGGAGAGTGCCGCACCATGCCGTCACTGCGCCGGACGACGCCCGCGATCGCGACGCCGACACCTACCAGCGACGGATCGTCGCGCAGAGCGTCGATCTGCGGCCGTGCCAGCTCGATCAGGTCGCTCGTGATGTCCACGTCGGACAGGTGCGCCCGCGGACGATCGACGCGTACGAGCTCGTGAATCGTGCCACCAAAGCCGACGATGGCCACGGCGAGCGAGTCGACGTTGATCTCGAGGGCGAGGGCGAGGGCGGCGTCCGAATCCGGCCGAACGGTCGGCGACGGACGCCCCGGCGTGCCGGCGGAGGGGCTCGGCTCTTCGTCGACCAGGCCGGCGGCCGCGAGCTCCCCGACGAGGCCGCGGATCGTGCTGCGGGTCAGGCCCGTGCCGACGCCGAGCTCCGAGCGCGACAGCGGGCCGCGCAGGTGCAGCGCGCGGACGATGGCGCTGAGGTTGGCTCGACGAACGGTCTCGCTTCGATGGCCGATGGCATCACGCCGGCTGAACACCAGAATTTGTGTTCCTCTCACCCAAATGTTTGTCGTAGACTCGTACATTGCGGCAGCGCGTGTCAATACATGCTGCGGAGAACGACGAGATGGAGACGGCTGATCCGGTGACCGCGCTGCGCTGGGGGGTGCTGTCGACTGCGACGATCGCACGAACCAAGGTGATCCCCGGCCTGCGCCGTTCCGAGCGCGGCGAGGTCGTGGCTATCGCCTCGCGCGATGCCGCTCTCGCCGAGCGCGTGGCGAGCCAGCTCGACATCCCGACGGCGCACGGCTCATACGAGGCGCTGCTCGCCGATCCGATGGTGGACGCGGTCTACATTCCGCTGCCCAACCACCTGCATGCCGAGTGGACCATCGCCGCGGTGCGCGCGGGCAAGCACGTGCTGTGCGAGAAGCCGCTGGCCATGAGCTCCGTGGACGCCCAGCGGATGTGCGCAGCCGCCGACCAGGCCGGCGTCCTCCTGATGGAGGCCTTCATGTACCGCCACCATCCCTCCTGGGTCGCCGCGCGCCGGCTGGTGATCGAGGGTCGCATCGGTCGCCTGCTGGCGGTGCAGAGCTGGTTCAGCTACGTCAACGAGGACCCGACGAACATCCGCAACCTGCTCGAGGCCGGCGGCGGGGCGCTGTTCGACATCGGCTGCTACTGCGTCAACCTGTCGCGCATGCTTTTCGACGCCGAGCCGCTGCGCGCCCAGGCGTCGATCCGTCGCGATGCGCTCAACGCCACCGACGTCGTGACCGCGGGCATTCTCGAGTTCACCGATGGCATCGCCAGCTTCACCTGCTCGACGCGCGCCGAGGATGACCAGCGCGTCGACATCTACGGCACCACCGGGCGCATCTCGATCGAGATCCCGTTCAACATCCCGCCGGATCGACCGACCCGCATCTTCGTCACCGCCGGCGGTGACCCGCCCGTGGCACCGAACACCGAGACGCTGACCTTCGAGCCAGCCGATCCGTACGCCGCGGAGGCCGATCGCTTCGCGGAGGCGGTCCTGGACGGCCTGCCCGTGCCCGTTCCAGCGACCGATGCCATTGCCAACCTGCGGGTGATGGAGGCAATCTTCAATGCCGCGGAGGAACCTGGAGACGAGCATGCCGAGCAATAGATCCGTGTGGCCGCGAGCCGCGACGGTGTTCGCCGTCGCCGTGCTCGTGGTCGGCAGCATCGTGGCCGTCATGCGGCCGTGGGGGGCGTGGCACGCCTGTGCGCCCGACCCGGTCCATCCGGAGTGGAGCGTGGCGCGACGCTGGGACGAGGCGCTCCTGGATGCGATTCGCCGAGCGCTTCCGGCCCCGACGGTCCATGCCCGCAATCTCTACCACACCTCCGCCGCGATGTGGGACGCCTGGGCCGCGTACGACCCGACGGCCCGCGGCGTGTTCATGAACGAGGAGCATGACGCGGGCGACGTGACGGCCGCCCGGTCGGAGGCGATGAGCTACGCAGCCTATCGGGTCCTGACGGCACGCTACATCAACGCGGTCGGCGGCAACGAGTCACTGTCGGAGTCCGCCGATGTCATGGACGCGCTGTGCTACCCGCTCGACGTGACCACGACCGAAGGTGACACGCCGGCGGCGGTCGGCAACCGGGTCGGCGAGACCATCCTCGCCGCGGCGGGCGACGACGGCTCGAACGAAGCGAACGGCTATGGACCGATGGGCTACGAGCCGGTGAACCCACCCCTGGTCGTGGCCAGCGACAAGATCAGCATGGTGGACCCGAACCGCTGGCAGCCACTCCAGATCGAGCACATGATCAGCCAGAACGGCATCCCGGTCGTCAACGGCGTGCAGCAGGCGATCGGGCCGCATTGGGGCCACGTGACCTCGTTCGCGATTCCGCCCGGTGGCGCCGACGGCATCCCGATGGACCCCGGTCCCCCGCCTGCCTTCGGCAGCGACGAGTACCGCGACCAGGCGATCGACGTCATCCGCCTCTCCAGCGAGCTCGACCCCGCCGATCAGACGACGCTGGACATCTCGCCCGGCGCCATGGGTGATGACGCGTTGGGGACGAACGACGGCGACGGCTACGACGTCAACCCGCTGACCGGTCAGGCGTACGAGCCCGAGGTCGTGCGACGAGCCGATTTCGGACGGGTCATGGCCGAGTTCTGGGCCGACGGCCCCAAGTCCGAGACGCCTCCGGGGCACTGGAATGTCATCGCCAACCTGGTGGGCGACGAGCTGGGCGGCGACCTGCGCATCGGCGGCAGCGGGCCGGTCGTCGACCGGCTCGAATGGGACGTCAAGACCTACCTGGCGCTGAACGGCGCGGTCCACGACGCCGCAATCGCGGCCTGGGGTCTCAAGGGCCACTACGACTCGATCCGGCCGATCTCGATGATCCGCTACATGGGCAGCCTGGGCCAGTCCTCCGACCCCGACGGCCCGTCCTACGACCCCAACGGCCTGCCGCTGGTCGACGGCCTGGTCGAGGTCATCACCCACGACTCCGCGGCGCCCGGCGGCCGGCACGAGGCACTCGCCGGCCACGAGGGGGAGATCGCCATCCGCGCCTGGGCGGGCAACCCGGCGGACCCGAAGACCGAGGCCGGCGGCGTGACGTGGATCCGCGCCGTCGAGTGGGTGCCCTACCAGCTGACGACGTTCGTCACGCCGGCGTTCCCGGGCTACATCTCGGGCCACAGCACCTTCAGCCGTGCGGCGGCCGAGGTGATGACCCACATGACCGGCAGCGCGTACTTCCCCGGCGGCGTGAGCGGCTACACGATCAAGGCGGGCTCGTTGGCATTCGAGCAGGGGCCGAGCACGGATATCGAGCTCGAATGGGCGACGTACTACGACGCCGCCGATCAGGCCGGCCGGTCACGGCTGTGGGGCGGCATCCACATCAGCGCGGACGACCTCAGCGGCCGCGTGGCCGGCGCCGCCTGCGGGATCGCGGCATGGACACGCGCAGTCGGATACTTTGCCGGCGTCCCGCTGCCGTGAGGGTGATCGGTTGACCGTTCGCCGGATGGCGCTCGCGGGCGCCGTGCTGGCACTCGCGGCGGTCGGGGGCACAGCGTGGATGCTCGCGAACCGGGGTACCACGCCGACCGAGCCCCTGGGGGTTCCGCGCTTCGTCGACGAAACCGCTTCGAGCGGCGTTGAGCACACCTACGGCGGCGACTCGCGCTTCTACGTCGGCGGTGGCATGGCCACGCTCGACTGCGACGACGACGCCCTGCCGGACCTGTACCTGGCCGGCGGCAGTGGGCCGGCCGCACTGTTCCGAAACACGAGCGAGGTCGGTGGTTCGCTGCGCTTCGAACGCATCGTCGATCCGGCAACCGACCTGTCGGACGTCACCGGCGCGTATCCCCTCGACATCGACGCGGACGGACTCACCGACATCGCAGTCCTCCGCGTCGGCGAGAACGTCCTGCTGCGCGGCCTGGGCGACTGCCGCTTCGAGCGTGGCAA
The DNA here is from genome assembly GCA_039933775.1 of Chloroflexota bacterium. Taxonomy (GTDB): domain Bacteria; phylum Chloroflexota; class Limnocylindria; order QHBO01; family QHBO01; genus JBDTNK01. Next base: position 8,303 of record JBDTNK010000042.1, read on the forward strand.
CCAGCGGTGGGGCTTTGACGGCGGCGGCGCGCGGACGATGGCCTTCAGCGCGACCTGGGAGGGCGATGCCCAGCTTCCGACCCTCGCCATCGGTGACTACATCGCCCTGACCGACCTCGGATCGCCGGTGCCGCCCTGTCCCGACAACCAGCTCCTGCGTCCGGCTGCCGACGGCACCTACGGACCCCCGCTTGTGCTGAGCCCCGGCTACTGCCCGCTGTCGATGCTGTTCAGCGACTGGGACCGTTCGGGGCGACGCGACCTGCGTGTCAGCAACGATCGCCAGTACTACACCGACGGTGAGGAACAGCTGTGGGCGATCGAGCCGGGCGCGGACCCCGTGCCCTACACCGACGCCGACGGGTGGGCACGGCTCCAGATCTGGGGCATGGGCATCGCCAGCCAGGACCTCACCGGCGACGGCTATCCCGAGGTCTACCTCACCAGCCAGGCCGACAATAAGCTCCAGACCCTGACTGCGGGACCCGATTCGCCCGCCTACCGCGACATCGCCTTCCGCTCCGGGGTGCACGCGCCGGAGCCGGTCACCGGAGGCGATCCGGGCGCATCGACCGCCTGGCACCCCGAGTTCGTCGACGTGAATGCCGACGGCTTCATCGACCTCTACGTGACGAAGGGAAATGTCAACGAACAGGTCGGATACGCGATGCGCGACCCGAGTGAGCTGTTCCTGGGCGGGACCGATGGCACCTTCCGCCAGGCGACCGAGGAGGCCGGCCTCCTGCGCTTCGATCGCGGGCGAGGGGCATCGCTCGCCGATCTCAACCTCGACGGCCTGCCCGACCTCGTCGAGGTCTACCTTGGCGCGCCGGTCGGTGTCTGGCGCAACGTGGGGCTGGGTAGCGCGGAGGCATCGGCCCCGATGGGGCACTGGCTGGAACTGCGCCTGGCCCAGGATGGCCCGAACCGCGATGCGGTCGGCGCCTGGCTCGAGGTCCGTGTGGGCGAGGCGACCATGCTGCACGAGGTGACGGTCGGCGGCGGTCACATCAGCGGGGAATCGGGCTGGATCCATGTCGGGATCGGCCCGTCGCAGCGCGCGGAGGTGCGGGTGACCTGGCCCGACGGCACCGTCGGTGGCTGGCAGCAGATGGGCGCCGACCAGTTCGCGGTGATCGAACGCGGCGCCGAGGCACCGCGCATCGTGTTGCCGTAGAGCACGGAGGCGAAACGCTGATCGGTCAATGCTGCTGGTTGATGGCGCGAGCCGGTCGGATTCACCAGCATCTTCGCGCGAAGATGCCTCCCAGCGGTGCTAACGGCGATCTACAGGCCGCTAGGGGCCACCTGGGCCCCGCTGCTTGGCCGCCTGTTCCGGCCCGGAGCAACATTCGACCACCAAAGGGGCATACGACGTGGCTGGTTCGCCGTTAGCACCGCTGGGGGGCAATTCGGGACACTGAGTGGAGGCGCAGCGGGGCCGATGCACCGCGCATCGTGACGCCGTGACGCCGGCCGGTCAGCGGCTCATGTTGCGGTAGCGGCTCACCGCGAGCGGCGCGAAGATCGCGATGATCACCACGGTCCACACCAGCGTCATGAGGATCGGGTGCTGCGACGGGAAGCCGGACCCGACGAACGGGTTCGGGTTGCCCCACAGCTCGCGCGTGGCGGCGGTGAGCGTCGAGACCGGGTTCCATTCCGCCACGGGCTGGAGCCACGACGGCAGCGCGGCCGGCGGCACGAAGACGTTCGAGATGAAGGTGAGCGGGAAGATCGTGATGAAGACGACCTGCTGAGCGACCTCGACGGTCGGGACCAGCGTCGCCAGCCAGACGCCGATCCAGCTCATCGCGAACGTGAAGCAGAGGAGCAGCCCAACGCCCAGGAGAAACTCCAGCACCGTCCCGTGCACGCCCCACCCGACGACCAGGCCCGACGCCATGAGCACCACCAGGATGCCGGCGTTGTAGACGACGTCCGAGACCGTGCGGCCGAAGAGCACCGCGGATCGCGCCATCGGCAGCGAGCGGAATCGGTCGATGATGCCCTTGTTGATGTCCTCGGTCATCCCGATCACCGTCGTCGCGGCGGCGAACGCGATCGTCTGCGCGAAGATGCCGGGCATCAGGAACTCTCGGTAGGCGCCCGGATCGTTCTCATGACCCGGCAGCGGGATGGCGCCGCCGAAGACGTACGCGAAGAGCAGCACGAACATGATCGACTGCAGGATCGCGAAGATCGCGAGCTCCGGGATGCGCGGGATGCGGCGCAGGTTGCGCCAGGTGACGATCAATCCATCGGTCAATGCTTGCCCGATGCCGCCTCGTGGCTTGGGCAGGGCGCGTGGCTGGCTCGTCATGCGGTCCTCGCAGACACGGCGTTGACGGCCGCCTCTTCATCGGTCTGTGTTGATTCTTGGGCGGCATGGCCGGTGAGGGTCAGGAACACGTCGTCCAGGGTTGGCCTTCGAAGACCGATGTCATCGATCTCGATCGATGCCTCGTCGAGGTCGCGCACCACCTCGATGAGCCGCTGCGCGCCGCCGTGCGCCGCAACCGTCAGGCGGCGGGTGTGCTCGTCCAGCACCAGATCGTCGCTATCGTTGCGCGCCATAACGCCCTGCGCGCGCTCGATGTCCTCGCGATGACGCACGACGACCTCGATCCGCTCGCCGCCGACCTGGGCCTTCAGCTCATCGGCGGTGCCGCGGGCGATGATCTTGCCGCGGTCGACGACCGCGACGACGTCGGCCAGCGCATCGGCCTCCTCGAGGTACTGGGTCGTGAGCAGGAGCGTCGTACCGCCGCGGACCAGGCGACGGATGACGTCCCACATCGCCATGCGACCGCGTGGGTCCAGACCGGTGGTCGGCTCGTCCAGGAAGAGCAGCTGCGGCCGCCCGATGAGCGCGCTGGCAAGGTCGAGCCGCCGCCGCATGCCACCCGAATACGTCTTCACGACGCGGTTCTGCGCCTCATCGAGCTCGAATTCGTCGAGCAGCTCGTCGGCGCGCGTCCGCGCCTCCGCCTTCGGCAGCTGGTAGAGGCGACCGAACATCACGAGGTTCTCTTTGCCGGTCAGGTTCTCGTCGACGGCCGCGTACTGGCCCGAAAGACCGATGACCGAGCGCAGCTCCTGCGCCTGGCGTACGACGTCGAAACCGGCGACGGTTGCCCGCCCCGCATCGGGCTTGAGGAGGGTGGCGAGGATGCGGACGGTGGTCGTCTTGCCCGCGCCATTCGGGCCCAGCAGGCCCAGGACGCGACCCTCGTCGACGACGAGATCGAGTCCATCGAGCGCGCGCACCTCGCCGGCGCGCGTTTTGTAGATCTTGACCAGCCCTTCGGCGGTGATCGCAGGCATGCAGCTTCCTTCATTCGGTGCCCCGGCGGGCGAAGCGAGTCAGTGTACGGGTCATCTGCTTGGACCGCAGCCGCGGGGAAAACTCATCGGCATTCGGCCACTTCGATGGAGATCCAGGACCGGGCGAAGCCGCTGACGGTCCTCGTCGCTGGTCCCGCTGGCGGGACGGATCACACGGGAGTGGCGGATTCCTCGTCGACGCTTCGAAGCGGCTCCCGGCGCCAGCATGTTGGCTCGAATTGCCTCCCAGCGGTGCTAACGGCTATCTACAGGCCGATCGGGGCCTACTGGGCGCCGCTGCTTGGCCGCCAGTACCGGCCCGGGGCAACATTCGACCACCAAAGGGGCATGCGAGCGCGGCTCATTCGCCGTTAGCACCGCTGGGGGGCAATTCGGGAGGCGCAGCGGCCCGCAACCGCGACCCGGTCGGCAGGACGAAGCGCTATGGCTTCCGGCGCCTCCGAGCTGAGGTTGAAGACGGTTTCCGTGCGGACTGCGGCGGACCGATGGCCGGCTTCGGCGCTGCCGCAGGCGTCATGGGCGGCGCCGCGAGACGATCGAGGCGGTAGCCGCTGCGCTCGGCGGCGGCCAGCAGCGCGGCGCGCAGATCCTCCCCAGCCACTGTGTCACCGGGTTCGAGCGCCACCATCACGCCGGCCCACCAAGCGAGCGTCCCGAACGGCTCGCGGCCGAACCACGAGACGCCCTCGTACCAGTTGGAACCGATGAAGCGGCCGAAGGTCGGGTCCTGGCGGCACGCGGCAAGCAGCGCGGCCAGCGGTCCCGCGCCGCGAACGAGCGTGCGCACGCGCTCGGGCACGTCGAGCAGTTCGGCGACCCACCACGCCTGCCCCTCGTCCAGTCCGATGCGCCGCAGCGCGGCGGCGAGCGGCTGCCCAAGGCGCAGCTCGTCGCGCAGGGCGCTGATCGGGCGGTCGCCGGCAGCCGTGCGCACGAGCGTCAGCGCGGCGAGCGTCGCCCATCGATCCTCACGCGTGAGCCCCGCGCCCAGGGACGAATCGGGCACGCCGGCGAGCGTCGCAGCGCGGCGCAGGACGGCGAGCGTCTCGGTGGGATCCGCCGTGGGACTGCCGGACGCCTCCTGCACCGCTCGCAGGAAGTCGCCGGAGCGCGCCGTCCAGGCGTCCAGCTCGCCGCGCCGCGCCGAGCCGAGCACCTCCGGATCGAGCGCGGCGGCCAGCGCCTCGTGGATCGGCGCCAGGCCCTGCTCCCAGAGTGCCTCGTCGATGCTCGGCACCCCGCCGCTCCCAAGGCGCTCCGCGAGGCGCGCGTGGCGGCCGGCGGGATCCGCCACCTCGCGGATCGAGGTGAAGACCTGGCGTCCGTAGGCATCGAGCGCCACGCGCAGCCCGCGCTCGCGCAGCTCCGACGCCGAGCGCAGATATTCGAGCCCCGACACCGCGTCGCGCAGCACCACCCATGCGGCATCGGGCGCCAGGCCCAGGGCGTCGGCCAGGGAACGTCGCTCGAGCCGCGACCCGTCATCGTTCCTGACGGCGAATGGCGCGGACTCGCGAATCCAGCCCGCCGCCGAGCCGTATCGGTTGTGGTAGAGCACCAGCGCGCGGTCAGCGCCGATGCGGTTGGAGAAGGCGAAGATGTCTTCCGCCACTGATCCGTCATCGGTCATGACATCGAAGAAGGCAAAGTCTCTGACCTGGGCAAAGAGCCCGCGGCGATGCAGCAGCGGAACGAGCTCGCGCTCGTGACGCCCGACGAGCCACGGATCGGGTGACTCGTCGAGGTATGCGCGGCGGTACTCCATGCCGTACTTCTCGGCGTACCCCTCCAGCTGGCCGTGGCCGATCATCGGCAGCCCAGGCAGCGTGGCCATCAGCGTCGCCACGCCGAAGTACTTGTCGCCCTTGCCGAACTGGTCGACCGCGGTGCGCTCGTCGGGGTTGTTCATGAAGTTGACGTAGCGCTTGAGGATCTCGGGGTCGAACTCCAGTGTGTCGCGGATCAGCGCTCGGTACTCGGCGTTCTTCTCGTCGCGCAGCATGTGCATGAAGGCGCTGTTGTAGACGCGATGCATGCCCAGCGAGCGAACGAAGTAGCCCTCCATCATCCAGAACGCTTCCGCCAGCAGGAGCGTATCGGGCACCTCGGCCGCCACGCGATCGACCACCTGGCGCCAGAACTCGGCCGGCATCGCCGCATCGAACTCCGCCTTGGTCATGCCGTGGCTGGCACGCGACGGAATGGCGCCACCCCCCGCTCCGGGCGCGGGGAACCAGAGCCGCTCGACGTGCTTGCGGGCAAGGGTCATGGCAGCGTCGAAGCGAATGACCGGGAAGCGGCGCGCGACCGCCACGATCGTCTCGATCACCGCCTCGCGGACATCGGCCCTGCTGTAGTCGAGCTGGGCGGTGTCATTCCACGGCATGGAGGTGCCGTCGTTGCCGTGGTAGACGAAGCGCTCCTCACCACTGCCGCGGTCGAGGCGTCGGAAGACGACCGCCGCGTCGCTGTTGTCGTAGTAATGGTCCTCCAGGAAGATCCCGACGCCCGGGTTGCTCGACAGGTCCGGGCCGTCGAACGTGTAGCCCGGGTACGGCGGATCGTCGAGCGACAGGAATCGATCCGGATGCTCCATGACCCAGCGCGAGTCGATGCCCATGTGGTTCGGCACCATGTCGCTCGCCAGGCGGATGCCGCGCGCACCTGCCCGATCCCGCAGGCTGGCATGGGCGGCCTCCCCACCCAGGTCGTCCGCGATCCGGTAGTCATCCAGCGAATAGGCCGATGCCACCGCATCCGGGTTGCCCCGCAGCTGCTTGATGGTCTGGCTCGCCTTCGACCGCTCCCACAGCCCGATGAGCCACAGGCCGCTGACGCCATAGCGCGCCAGTCGGTCCAGCTCCTCGTCGGGGATCGCGTCGAGGGTCCTGATCTCGCGCCCGTACTGCCGCGAGAGCTGGTCAAGCCAGACGTAGGTGCTCTTGGCCAGGAGCACGAGGCGCGGCATCCATTCGCGATCGGTCGAGTAGTGCTCCGGCGCGGAGCCCAGGCCGGCGAGCTCCGCCGGTCCCGGCACCGGCTCAAGCGCACGGTCGCCGGCACCGTGCCCCGCGCCACCGCCGCCGCCATCGGTCGGGTGGAAGCGGCGCCATCTGGCCAGCGCCTCCTCGTCCAGGACGTCGAGGCCCCGCGCCAGGCGTCCCTCGAGCTCACCCAGCAGGTCGCTCCAGCGCTCGCGCATGTAGCGCAGCTGACCCGAGAGCGATTCGGGGACGGCGATCGCGGGAGCGCGCAGCATCGCGAGCAGGCTCTGGTCGTCCGGCCCGAAGGGCGGCTGCGTCGCGAAATAGGCAGCCAGCGCGGCCACGGTCTGCTCGTATTCAGACCGATCGGCGAGCGTGGCGTCGTCGTACAGCGCACCGTACGGCGCCAGCGCCGGGTTCGCGTTGGTGACCCAGATCAGCAGCAGCTCCTCGAGCGCCAGCTGTCGGTTCGAGACGCCCTCGGTCGAGCCCTCCAGCCAGCCGGATGGATCATCCTCGCCGCGGTACAGCGTCGGGTCCGGATAGATGTCCGCGAACGCCTGCAGCGTGGCGTCGACGCCCGGCGGCCCGAGCCGCTCGCGGATCGCCGCCAGCGCGCCGTCGAGCACCGCGGGGTTGCGGTCGTCGCGATACGAACGGGCGACGTGGCGCAGGATCTCGTCGATCAGTCCGGCGGCCGCGAGATCAGCCGGCGAGGCGCTGGGCGGCGTGACGGCCCCGGCATCACCGGCGGCCCCGGCCGCCGGCCGCACTCCGCCGGCGGCGGTCATGCGCCGCGCGACCCTGCTCGCCTGGTTCGGGTCGCCGAGGCGCAGCGTGTCATCGATGCCGTATCGGTCGCGGGCATCTCGCAGCACGTGTCGTTGCATGGATCACCAATGATGGCTGCAAGCGCCGCGCCGCGTTTCAGCGTTGGGCGTCGCGGCGGGCGTGGCGCGGTGGTCTCAGCGGGAGGCGTCGCGGGTGACGGGCATCTCTCCCGGCTCTCGGCGTTCGGCCTCGCCGGAGCCGTCGCGTGGCATGCACAGGACGACCACCGATCGCGGGCCGACGGCGTAGCTGCGACCGCCGGCGATCGTCCGCTCTGCGTCCCCGATAGTTGAGCTCGTGGTGTCGACCAGGATCTGCCACGGCTGGCGCGCGTGGTTGGGCAGCCGGAAGTCGGCTGGCTCGCGGTTCGCGTTGAAGATGAGCAGCAGCGTGTCGTCGGTGATCTGCTCCCCGCGCAGCCCGACCTCGCCGATCGCGTCGCCGGCGAGCCGCAGGCCCAGCGTGCGGACGCCGTCGGCATGCCACTGCTCATCGGTCATCTCGCGCCCGTCGGGCGCGTACCAGGTCAGGTCCTTGACGCTCGAGCCGCGGATCCGACGTCCCTGGAAGAAGCGTCGCCGATGCAGGACCGGGTGCGCCATGAAGAGGCGGATCAGGGCCTTCGTGAAGTCGAGCAGCTCACGGTCGGCATCGGTCAGTGACCAGTCGAACCAGCTGATCTCGTTATCCTGCGCGTAGCCATTGTTGTTGCCGCGCTGCGTGCGACCCTGCTCATCGCCGCCAAGGAGCATCGGGACGCCCTGGGACAGCATCAAGGTCGCGAGCAGGTTGCGCTGCTGCTGGGCGCGCGCCGCGAGGATCGCGGCGTCATCGGTCTCACCTTCGACGCCGAAGTTCATGCTCTCGTTATAGTTCTCGCCGTCGCGATTGTCTTCGCCGTTGGCCTCGTTGCGCTTCGATTCGTAGCTGACGAGGTCGCGCAGCGTGAAGCCGTCGTGCGCGGTGATGAAGTTGACGCTGGCG
>JBDTNK010000043.1:0-16150 GCA_039933775.1 Chloroflexota bacterium
CGGCAGGGCGATGTTCTCGCGCACCGAGCGCTGCATCAGGAGCGCCTCGGCCCGGTCGGCGGGCACATACACGACGCCGGCGCGGATGGCATCGGCGGGGTGGGCAAACGAGACGGGCGAGCCGTCGACAAGCAGCTCGCCACCGTCGGGCCGGACCGAGCCGGCGAGGATGTCGAACAGCTCATCCTGCCCCTGGCTCTCCAGTGCGACGACGCCCAGCACCTCGCCGCGATGGAGCTCGAACGAGACGCCGTTGAGCTTCGTGCCCTTGGTCAGGTTGCGCGCGGTGAGACGTGGCGTCGCATCCGCGTCGACAGTGCGCGCGGCCCTCGTCTTCGCCGCGATCGCCGGCAGCTCGCTGGCGTTCTCGCCCAGCATCAGCTCCACGATGCGATCCTCGGCACCCCCCGTGACATCCACGACGCCGACGGTCTCGCCCTCGCGCAGCACCGTCGCGCGGTCACACACCGCGGCGATCTCGATCATGCGATGGGAGATGAACACGACCGATCCCGCGCCGCCGCGTCGCGCCCTGATCACCTCGAGCACCCGCTCGCTGAGGTTCGCGGGCAGTGCCGCGGTCATCTCGTCGAGCATCAGCACGTCGGGGTCGATCGCCAGCGCGCGCGCCAGGTCGATGATGCGCAGGGTGGCCAGCGGCAGTCGCCGCGCCATGCGCGCCAGGTCGAGCCGCTCGATGCCGAGCTGCGCAACCCAGTGGCGGAACGGCTCGAGCGGCGTCTCGGTCAGCCGCAGGTTGGACCGGATGCTGAGGTCACCGATGACCGCCGGCTCCTGGTAGACCGAGACGATGCCGCCGCGGCGTGCCTCGGCCGGTGAATGAATGGTGCGCACCTGGCCACGGACCGCGATGCGACCCGAGTCGGGGTGGACGGCTCCGGTGAGAATCTTGACGAAGGTGCTCTTGCCCGCGCCGTTGGCGCCCATCAGGGCGTGGACCTCGCCGGCGCGCACGGCGAGCGATGCGGAACGCAGCGCCGCGACCACGCCGTACGTTTTTGAGACGTCGGTCGCATCGAGGAGGCTGTCGGTCGTCGTGGCGGCCATGAGCTGCGTGCCTCAGGGTGTGGGAAGGGGCCGCCGGCGCCGCCGGCGGCCCCTCTCGATCGTCTCCGGTGCTACTCGCCCGGACCGACGCAGGCCACGGCCTGCTCCGGCGTATAGGAGGTCCAACCGTCGATCTCGAGACCGAGCGGCCAGAGCGGGTCGAGCCCGTCGACCTGCCACGACTCGAGCAGCGTCTTGCCCTCGTCCGAGGTGTTCTCGGCAAGGACCGGATCGAGCAGGACGGTGTTCGGCTGCGTGGCATCCGCGGCCGTCTCGACGGTCTCGCCGTTGAGCAGCTTGAGGGCCAGGCTGATGCCGGCGCCACCGACGGCGGCCGTATTCGTCACGGCAGCGCCCTCGAGGCCCGGATAGTTCTCCTCGTCGAGGAGCTGGGTCACGAACGCTCCGAGGTCGGCGCCGACGATCGGCACGAAGTCCTCGGTGGCGGCCTTGATCGCGTCAACGACCTGTGAATCCATGCCCGAGGTCCAGATGCCGTCGATATCGGCATACTGGCCGCTCGCCAGGAAGTCGTTGATCAGCTGCGTGGTGGTGGCCGGATCCCATCCGGTGTAGACACCCTCGTCGTTCGGCACGACGGTGATGTTCGGGTAGTCCGCCAGCACGTTCTTGAACCCGATGTCACGGTCACTGTCGGCCGGGTTGCCGGCGATGCCACGCATGTAGTAGACGGTCCCCTCGCCACCCAGCTGGTCGAAGAGCCACTTGGCGCCGAGCTCGGCGTACTTGATCTGGTTGTTGTACAGATTGTACGTATTCTCGTCGGTCACGTAGGCGTCCACCGAGACCGTCTTGATCCCGGCCGCGTTCGCTTCCTCGAGCGCTGGGTTCAGCGCGTCGGGATCGTTCGGGTTGAAGACGATGGCGTCGACGCCCGCGGCGACGAGGTCGCGAATGTCAGACAGCTGGCCCGCCGCATCGGTGTTGCGATGGATCGTGGTCAGCTCGGAAACCTCGCCCGATGCGAGCGCCTGAGCCTTGGCGGTGCAGACCTGCTCCTCGCGGAACCCGTTGCCGACGCCGCCGCCATTTGAATAACCGAGGGCGTAGCTACCGCCCCCGCCTTCGCCGCTCTCCCCAGCGCTGGGCTGGCTCGATGCACCCGTCCCGCCGGTGCAGGCGCTCACGATGAGCGCCATGGCCGCAAGCGGAACCAGGGCTCGAGCCGATGTGAAGTGCTTCATGAATGGGTCTCCTCAGTGAGATGACCGGTGCTCCAGGGTGGAGCGTCGGTCGTTGCGGGTTGCCTTGGTACTCCCTCTCCCTTCGTCATCCACCTCCCTGCAGGTCGATCGCATAGGCGATTCGCCGTGCATGCTCTCGATAGGCCTGGTCGAATGGCTCGTGTGAGCTCAGTATCCGGCGCCGTCGGATGTGGCCGCGGCCCTCGTCGGCGTCGTGCCGCCGCGCCGCGCGCGGAAGTCCTCGAGGATCGGCTTGGTCTGCGTGGCGCCGATCCGCGTCACGCCCAGGTTCATCACCGCCAGCAGCTCATCGAGCGTGCGCACGCCGCCGGCCGCCTTGATCTGCACGTGCGGCGAGGTGACGCGTCGCATCAGCGCCAGGTCCTCGTGCGTGGCGCCGGAGGGCGCGTAGCCGGTCGAGGTCTTCACGAAATCGGCTCCGGCGGCCTCGGCCAGGCGCGAGCCGCGCTCCTTCTCGTCATCGGTCAGGTAGGCATTCTCGAGGATGACCTTCACGATCGCGCCGGCCTCGTGGCCGACCTCGACCACGGCGGCGATGTCGTCGCGAACATCCTGGTCACGCCCGGAGCGCAGCGCACCGATCTGGATGACCATGTCGAGCTCGACGGCCCCGTTGGCCAGAGCGTCGCGGGCCTCGAACACCTTCGTGGCGGTCGTGGACGAGCCGTGCGGGAAGCCGATGACCGTGCCGACCGCGACGTCGGTCCCTTCCAGGATGGCTTTCGCTCGCTTGACGTCTGCGGGGCGCACACAGACCGATGCGACGTCGTACTCGGCTGCCAGCCGGCAGCCCTCCGAGATGAAAACATCGTCGAGCTCGGGCTTGAGGAGCGAATGGTCGATCGTCTTGGCGAGCTGACGCTCGGTCACGGTATCAATGGTGTAGGTGGGTGCAGTCGTTGTCGCGGTCATGGTTCTCACTTGATGTACGGACGGAGGATGTCACGAGCGAGGAGAAAGCCGCGCTTGACAAGCGCATCGGTTCCCTCGAAGTCGTGATCCTCGTGCTCGATGATGATGTCACCGTCATACCCGGCTCGGTACAAGGCGGCAAAGATGCGCCCCCAATTGGCCTCTCCCAGTCCCGGTAGCCGCGGGATCTGCCAGCCGATGCCCCCCGACAGCGAGCCTCGCTCGTAGAGGCCGTCACGATCGATCTCGACATCCTTGGCCTGCGCGTGCCAGATGTGCGAGCCGAACTCGCGGATGAAGCGCTCCTGGTCGATCATCAACCATACGAGGTGCGACGGATCGTAGTTCAGGCCCACCGCGTCGCCCCACTGCTCGATGATGCGGCGCCAGACGTACGGCGACCAGGCGATGTTGTTGCCGGCCGGCCACTCGTCGCGCGAAAAGATCATCGGGCAGTTCTCGATGGTGATGCGCACGCCAAGCGCACGGGCATGCTCGATAATCGGCGGCCAGATCTCGAGCGCGCGCTCCCAGTTCGCATCCACGTCGAGCTTCGGGTCGCCGCCCATGAAGGTGTTGAAGAACGGCACCTTCATCTTCGCGGCCGCCTCGATGACCAGTTTCTGGTGCGCGATCGCCGCCTCGCGCGTCTCGCGGTCGGGGTGCATCGGGTTCGGATAGAAGCCCAAGCCCGAGATCGTGAGGCCGTGCGAAGCGACCTCGTCCACGATCTCGGTGGCGCGCGATGCGGAGAGGTCGGTGACATCGATGTGGCTCGTGCCGGCATAGCGTCGGCTCGGGCCCTTCGATGGCGGCCAGCAGGCGACCTCCAGACTCTCGAAGCCGTTGGCACCAGCCCACGTGGCGACGTCGCCAAGTGGCAGATCGGGAAATGGGGCGGTCAGAAAGCCGAGCTTCATCTAGATCAGGGGTCCTCTCGTGTGCATCGGTGTCATGCCGAGCGTGCGACCGGCGTCCAGCGACCCTCGCGGGCGCTGGTGGCGATCGCGTCGCCGACAAGCATCTCGTCGTGGCCGTCAGCAAAGGTCGGGTAGGTCGGGTGCTCGGCGGGGTGGTCGCTGCCGACATCGGCGTAGACGGCGCTGAAGAGCGCGCGGAACGTATCCGCGAACCCCTCCACGTGGCCGCCCGGCAGCGCGGCGGCAGCCCTGCCGGCGGCGCCCATCAGCGCGGGGTTGCGGATGAGGATCTCGTTCGCCGCCTCGCGATGGCCGATCCAGAGCTGGTCCGGCTGCTCGGAGTCCCACGCCGCCGCGGACGCCGATCCGTCGATCTCGTAGACGAGTGAGTTCTTGCGGCCGGGGCTGAGCTGGCTGATGGCGGTGGTGCCGAGCGCTCCGTTCTCGAAGCGCAGCAGGATCGTGGCGATGTCCTCGGTCCCGATATCGCGCTCGACCGTATCGGTCGCGCGTTCGGCGGCGAAGGTCTCGACCGGCCCGGCGGGCTGACGCCGCGTCGGGATGAAGGTATGCAGATCGGCCATGACCTCGGTGATGCGCAGCCCGGTCGTGAACGCCACGAGGTCGAGCCAATGGGATCCGATGTCGCCGACCGCCCGCAGCGATCCGCCGAGCGCCGGCTCCAGCCGCCAGTTCCAATCGGTCTCGAGCAGCAGCCAGTCCTGGAAGTAGCGCCCGCTGACGAGGCGGATCTCACCCAGCGCGCCGTCTCGCGCGATTTCGGCGACGTGCTGGTTCAGTGGGTAGTAGCGGATGTTGAAGTTCACCGCGTTCACCCGACCGCTGCGCGCGGCGAGCGCCGCCAGCTCACCGGACTCGGTGGAGGTCAGCGCCAGGGGCTTTTCGCAGACGACGTGGCGGCCGGCGGCGAGGATCTCGCGCACCTGCGGATGGTGCAGATGGTTGGGCGAGGTGACGTGAACGACCTCGACGCGATCATCGGCCAGGAGCTCCGCCAACGATGTGTAGGCCTTCGGCACGCCCAGGCGCTGCGCGCTGGCTTCGGCACGCTCGGGTGTCGAGCCCAGGAGGCCGTGCACCTGGACGCCGATGCGGCGAAGCGCCTCGATATGGACCGTCCCGATGAAGCCGCTGCCGATGACGGCGGCCCCGAGCTCCCTCGGTCGCCTCATCGCATCCACGCTCTGCGGTCTAGATGTCTAGATGGATCGATTGCGTTGGACTCGGGCCAGACGCAGATCACGTGCACCCTTCAATCATACTTTGGCCTGTCAAGCGCAAAAGTCCACGTCGCAGGTCTGTTGGCCGTATCATCGCGAGGTGGATCCGACGCGCAGCGCTGCCGATCAGCCCGGTGCGGCGAGCCCCTCCGACGAGGCGCTCGATGGCCTCGCCCTGATCCTGGCGGAGATCCGATCGGACTCGCGGTCACGCTCCGAGCTCGTCGCGCGCACCGGCCTGACGCGCGGCATCGTGGCACAGCGCGTCGGCGAGCTGCTCGAGATCGGGCTGGTGGTCGAGGACGAGGTGGGACCGAGCACCGGCGGACGACCACCGCGCCGCGTCGCCTTCCGTGGGGATGCCGGCCACCTGCTTGTCGCGGACCTCGGCGCAACGAGCATCGATGTCGCACTGACCGACCTGGATGGACGGATCCTGGGACATCGCGATGAGCCCGCGGACGTCGCCGCCGGGCCCGAGCGCTGCCTCGCACGCATCGAGCAGCTGTTCGGAGAGCTGACCGCCGCGACACGCGACGTGCCCGGGCAGCTGTGGGGCGTGGGGATCGGCGTGCCAGGGCCGGTCGAGTTCCGATCAGGGCGTCCGGTCTCGCCGCCGATCATGCCCGGCTGGGACGGCTACCCGGTCCGCGAGCGCTTCGCGGCGCGCTATGGGGCGCCGGTCTGGGTCGACAACGACGTGAACATCCTGGCCCTCGGCGAGTGGCGCTCGGGGATCGCGATCGGCCACGACAACGTGGTCGTCGTGAAGATCGGCACCGGCATCGGCGCCGGGATCATCTCGAACGGTCGCATCCATCGCGGCGCGCAGGGTGCCGCCGGCGACGTTGGCCATATCCAGGTCGTCGACGCCGCCTCGGTCCTGTGTCGCTGCGGCAACGTGGGCTGCCTCGAGGCGCTGGCCGGTGGCGGCGCGCTGGCTCGGGACGCCGAGACCGCGGCGACCTCGGGTCGCAGCGAGCGCCTGCGGGTCGCTCTCGAGCAGCACGGCCGAGTGACGGCGGAGGACGTCGCGCGCGCGGCCGCGTCCGGCGATCCGGTGTCGGTGGCCCTGCTCCAGGCGGCGGGGCATCGGGTCGGCCTGATGCTCGCCAGCATCGTCAACTTCTTCAATCCCTCGCTCATCGTGGTCGGCGGCGGCGTGGCGCAGAGCGGGGACCAGCTGCTGGCCTCGATCCGCGAGACCGTCTACCGCCGTTCCCTGCCGCTTGCCACCCGCGACCTGGTCGTCCATCGCTCATCGTTGGGGGCGCTGGCAGGGGTCATCGGCGCATCGACCATGGTCCTCGAACAGCTCTTCAGCCGCGAGGCGCTTGCCCAGCGACTCGCCCAACGAGGAACCGCCACAGGACCGTGATTCCACTGGGTGGTTCAGATCACGCGGATTGAGCCTGCCCTGCACGATCTGATGCACCCAGTTGGTTCAGGGCGCGCGGCGCGCTGGTTATCGGCGCGATCTGATGCACCCATGTGAATCACGCGAGGGAATCTCACGCGAGGGAATCTCGCGCGGCAGAAACGCCAAGGCACATGGTCTGCAGCGAATGACCGAAGGAGGTGCCCATTGACCACGAGCACGACGCACGTATCGACCGTACTCGAGCGCAACAAGGCGCTCGTTCGTCGGTTCATCGACGAGATCTTCCTCAAGGGGGACTTCGGCGCCGTCGACGAGCTGCTGACCGACGACTTCACCCCGCACACCTGGGGCGACATGAAGCCGGGGCGTGATGGGCTCAAAGAAGCGATCGCGCGCGTCTCGGCCGGGCTGTCGGACACGAAGATGACGATCGATGACGTGATCGCCGAGGGCGACCGCGTCGCCGTGCGGCTCACCTCATCGGCCACCCAGAGCGGCGACTTCATGGGCATGCCGCCCAGCGGCAAGCGCTACGAGATCGGCGAGATCCATATCTTCCGTCTGCGCGAGGGCAGGGTCGCCGAGCACTGGCACCAGGCCGACTTCATGGGCATGATGCGACAGCTCGGCGCCACGCCGCAGCCCAGGTGAAACGCAGCATGGCGACAGCCGACCTGGACGCTCGTCAAGCGTGTGGCGGGATGGCCTGATGAAGCTTGCGCCGTCGCTCCATCGTGTCGGCTCGGACCTGGTGAACAGCTACCTCGTCGAGGATGTCAGCGGCGTGACTGTCATCGACGCCGGGATGCCCGGCAACTACCGCGACCTTCGGAACGAGCTGGCGGCGATGGGCCGCTCGATCGACGATGTGCGAGCCGTGATCCTGACGCACGCCGACACCGACCACATCGGCTACGCCGAACGCCTGCGGCGCGAGCACGGGATACCGATTCGGGTCCACGAGCTCGATGCCGCGCGCGCCCGCGGCGAAGACAAGTCGAACGGCAAGGCCGGACCGATGAAGGCCATGCCGCTGCTCGGCTTCCTCTGGTACGGCATGCGGCATGGTGCCCTGCGCACCCAGCACGTTGCCGAGGCCGTCACGTTCCGAGATGGCGAGACCCTGGACCTTCCCGGCGAGCCCCGCGTGATTCATCTTCCCGGTCACACTGCGGGCAGTGTCGCCTTCCACATGGCAGCAGTCGACGCGCTGTTCGTCGGCGACGCGCTCTCGACGCGCAGCGTGCTGACCGGCGTCGTCGGTCCGCAGCCGGCCCCGTTCACGCTGGACCCGGCAACGGCGCTCGCGTCGCTGGCTGAGCTGGATAACGTGACGGCGACGTGGGTGCTGCCGGGCCACGGGCCGCCGTGGAACAGCGGCGTCGCGGAGGCGCTGCGCCGGGTCCGTGAGGCTGCCGCCTCTTAGATCAGGCGGCTCGAACCCGGCGGACCAGGCGCGCGAACAGATCGACCGCGGCGGCGACAACTGCCGGGATGATCACGAGCGGTAGCACAATCGCCGCTGTCAGCACATCGAAGACGATGGCCTCGAGTTGGGAGAGTTGTGCTCGCGGCTTGTGCATAGCTTCCGAATCGTAGCAACCGGCTACAAGCCCCGCACGAACGCCGCGATGCGATCGAGCGCGTCGTCGAGGACCGGCTTGAGGCCATGGCCGATGTTCGCGTACGTCACGAACTCCGCGTTCGGCAGCCGTCCGGCGGCCTCACGGAGCGCATCGAGCCGCGCAAACGGATCGGATTCACCCGACAGCATCAGGACGGGGCAGCGAATCGCGCCGAAATGAGCCGTCCGAGCTTCAGCCGTTTCCGGATGGCCGGGCCGATGGAGTGGGAAGCTCAGCAGCACCAGGCCGGCGTACGGCGCCTCGGCGGCGAGCAACGACGCGACGCGACCGCCGAACGAATGGCCACCGATGACGGCGGACGCATCGGGCGCCGCCTCCAGGTAGCGCGGTACCGCCCGCTCGGCCGGCCCACCGCGTTGCAGCTGGACCGCGACGGCGCGCAGGCCGCGCGCCTCCAGACCCACGACGTGCGGCCGCATTGAAGCGGCGTTTCCCGACGCACCATGGGCGAGATAGACCGTCGCGCTCATCGGGCGGTGAGGTCGTCGATGACCGATAGGTAGCGCGCGGCCTGCTCGGGCCAGGCGTAGGCGGCAGCCTGGCGCTGGGCCTCGGCGGCGCGCTGAGCGGCGGCATGGGGCTCATGGGAGAGGCTGACGATGGCGTCGGCCAGTGCGCTGGCGTCGCCCGCGGCGACATAGCGCAGGGCGTCATCGGTGAAATGCGACCGGAACGTCGCGAGGTCGCTGGCGATGACCGGGATGCCGAGCGCGACGTACTCGAGCAGCTTGGTCGACAGCGAGTACTGCAGGTACGGCTCGGGCAGGGAAGGGACGAGGCCGGCATCGGCCTCGGCGAGGAGCGCTGGCAGACGCTCGATCGGGACCCGGCCATGGAGGTGGACGCGGTCGTCGACGCCATGGCGCGCGATTGCCGCCTCGATGGCAGCGCGGTGCGGTCCCTCGCCGTAGACGTCGAGCGAGACGAGCGGAGCATCGGGCCGGTCGCGCAGGATCGCCATGGCTTCCACGGCGACCTGTAGGCCGTAGATGCGCTGGAGCGCCGAGTGGTGGACAAGCCGGAGGGGCTCACCGGCCGAGCGCTGGGGCGCCGAACCGCGCGGCGCGAACAAGGCGGGATCGGCGCTGTTCATGACCACCGTGATCCGGTCGGGCGCAACCCCGCGCGCGAGCGCCAGCTCACGCAGCGGCTCGTGGACGGTGAGCATCGTGTCGGCAACGGCCGCGGACGCGCGCGTCGCAAGCCCGATCAGCGGTTGCAGCGGCCGCAACCACGGGGATGCGAAGCGATCCGCGAAGAACGCTGGCATGTCCTCGTGCAGGTCCAGCAGCACCTGAACGCCGAGCAGCCTGACTGGCAGCGCGGCGAAGACGAGGAAATCGGGCAATGTGGCGACTTGGACGACCCGGTAGCGGCGGCGAGCGTGCTCGAGCGCCAGGCGCAACGCCGCCAGCATGGTAAAGACGACGTACTCGAAGAGGTGGCCGGCGAAGCTCGACGACCACCGGTTGACGGGCAGTCGAATGATCCGCAGCCGACCCTCCTGTTCGCGGCCGAGCTGCCCTGAATCGCGCAGACAGATGATGTCGACCTCGTGGCCGGCGGCGAGGAGGGCGTCCGCCTGACGCTGGATGCGCGGGTCGCCGGGCACGCGGGCGTGGACCAGGATTGCAATTCGCGCGGGGGTCGTGCTGCTAGCTCTGCTCACGGCCGACCATGGTAGGTGAGGCCGTATCCTGCCGCTCATGTGGCTGCGCGCGCGAGACCTGCTTCCGATCGCCATTCCGGTCCTGGCGACCGCGACGCTCCTCGCACTTCGCATCGCCGCCGATCCCCCTCCCGGCCTGACCGTGTCGCGCTCGCCGTTCACTGACGAGGGCTGGGACGTCCTCAACGCGCGCAACTTCGTCGTGCTCGGCGCGTGGGCACCCGACGACTGGGCGCTGCACTCGGTCAACCTGCCCTTCAGCCTGGCATCGGCGGTCTCGTTCGAGCTGTTCGGGCCGGGCCTGATCCAGGCGCGCCTGATCTCGGTCGCGGCCACGATATTCACCGTCGGCCTGATCGCATGGTGGACGCACGACCGATGGGGACCGGTCGCCGCCCTGGTCGCCGGCCTGGCATTCGGTAGCGCCACGCTGGTCCTCGGCTACGGCGGGACCGCGCTGCTGGAACCGCTCGTCACGCTTCTCGTCGTCGCCGGCTTCGCGGCGCTGACCTCGGGCCGCGCGAGCACGTCCGCGTTGCTGGCGGGCGTCCTCTTCGCGGCGGCGATCGCCACCAAGCCCTCGGCGCTGCTCATGGTCGCCGGAGTCGTGGGCCCAAGCTTGCTTCTGCACCCGCGCCGTGCGGTCCTTGCGACCGGGGCGATCGCGGCATGGGCGGCGGGTGCCGGGCTGGCCCTGTGGTTCGCTGCCCCCGCCGCTACCGATGCAGCGCGGCGCATCTGGGCACCGATCGAGTGGCCCTCGACCCTCGCAGATGCGTGGCAGGCGCTGATCGACTGGCCCGCAGAAAGCGACTCGGTGGCGGCGCTGGCGGGGCCGTTGCTGGTTGCGGGTGTGATCGGCCTCGTGGTTGTCTGGCGCGGAGCTTGTGCTGAGCGGCGACGCGAGGTCGCCGTGATTTTCGGCTGGTTCTGGGTGCCGGTCGTGGTGTTGCTCTTCGCCTCGTATCGGCCGAACCGCTACCTGCTCCCGGTCCTGCCGGCGCTGGCCCTGCTGGCTGGCATTGGCGCGGCGCAGATGGTCGGGATGCTGCGCGTCATGCCGGCGCGGATCGCGCTCGCCACGGCGTTCGTGGTGCTCATCGCTGCGCCGGGACTCGGCGCGTGGACGGGATGGGTGGCATCGGGCAGCTCGGAGATCGCGCGCATGCAGGCGCAGGTCAGCGCGCTGGTACCGGTCGGAAACTCGATCCAGGGCGACCTGGCGCCGGTGCTGGGCATGAGCTCGGCCGCGCGGCTCATCACCAGCCGGCCGGACGACGGAATCAATGGCGGTGACCTGTACGCGAACGCCGGCGTTCGCTGGTTCATCGGCACCGGGCAGCAGGTGCCCGCCTGGGCGCCGCTGCATCCCGACGCGTGGACGAACCGCCGCGAGCGAGCGTGTGCGATGGTCGACGCCGACCGAGTGTGCCTCTACGAGCTCCCCTGATCCAGGTTCAGCAGGGCGCCTGGAGCACGTGCCATGACTCGTTCCTGGCCGGCGGCGGAGATGTACCCGTTGATCATCACCCTCACGGCGGCCCGCCTGCCAGAGCCGCGTGCTTCTCACGCTATTCGGGGCGAGGCGCGGCCTTGACCTCGTCCCACAGCACGTCCTTGCCGGCCAGGTCGAGCGCGGCGAGGTCCACCCCGCGCTCGGCCGCCAGTGCATCGACGCGCTCGAAGCGCCCGATCCAGCGCCGGTTCGCGGCGCGCAGCGCCTCCTCGGGGTCGAGCTTCAGCCAGCGTCCCAGGTTGACGAGCGCGAAGAGGACGTCGCCCAGCTCGTGCAGGCGCTCCTCGTGTGACTCGGTCGTGGCCGCCTCGCGAAGCTCGTCGAGCTCCTCGGCAACCTTCTCCCAGACACCGCCGATCTCGTCCCAATCCCAGCCGAGCGTCGATGCGCGCTCCTGGATCTCGCGGCTCGCCGGCAGCGCCGGCAGCGCGCGTGCGACGCCCGCGAACGGGCCGCCGTCGCGCTTCGTGTCGCTGCGCTCGGCACGCTCGCCCGCCTTGATCGTCTCCCAGTTGGCCAGAACCTGCTCCACGCCGTCGACCTCCAGGCCGCCGAAGACGTGCGGATGGCGGCGCACGATCTTGGCGCCGATGGTGCGGTAGACATCGGTCAGGTCGAACTCGCCACGCTCCGCGGCCAGCTGGGCATGCAGGATGACCTGCAGGTACAGATCACCCAGCTCCTCGGCGAGGTCGGCAGACGTGCCGCGCTCGATCGCGTCGACGGTTTCGTACGCCTCCTCGAGCACGAACGGCCGGAGTGTTTCGTGGGTCTGCTTCTGGTCCCAGGGGCAGCCGTCGGGAGCGCGCAGCCGGGCCGAGATGGCCGCCATGCCGTGCGGCGAAGCGAGATTGTCCTCGAGGTCGAGCGCCGGCACGAGCCAGTCGCCGGCGAGCAGTGTCGCGTCGTCGAGCGTGCCGAGTGCGACGTCGGAACCGGCAGGCAGCGGGCGGACCGCATGGTCGTGGGGATAGAGCGCGCGCAGCAGGTCGGCGAGCGTGCCGCGGGCATGGCGTCCGGGCAGGACACGCTCGGCGGCATCGGCCGCATCGGCCGCATCGGCCGCATCGGCCGCATCGGCCGCATCGGCCGCATCGGCCGCATCGGCGCGCAGGATGATCAGCGGCAGGCTGGGGTCGAAGGCGACAGCGGCGAGCCGCTCGGCGGCGACGAGCTGCAGGCCGTCCGCGGGATCAAGGCCGGCCGCGGCGACGAGATCGTCGAGGCGCCGCGGCTGGCTCATCGGTCCGATCAGGCGGTGGTAGTGGCGGGCGCGGGCGCGAACTCCGGATCGATCCAGATCTCGGCACCCTTCTTCTGCTCGGCGAACCAGCGGCTGAAGCCGTTGTTCTCGATCTGCGACAGCCGCGCCTCGTCGATCTCGCGGCTGGCGGTCGTGGCCAGCAGCTTGTAGACGTACCAGCCGTTGGCCGCCTGCACCGGGTCGCTGATCTCGTTCACGCCGGCGAGCCCGAAGATGGCCTCGTCCTGCGCCTCGTCGTACTGGTACGGGGCCACCCAGCCCACGACACCACCGTTGCGCGCCGTCGCGGCATCCTCGCTCATCGTGCGCGCCAGCTCGGCGAAGGCGGCAGGATCGTCACGCAGCTGCGCGACGATGTCGGCGGCCTCGGCCTCGGCGCTGATGCGATGGCCGTAGACCTCGATGATGTGGTAGCCGAACTGGGTCCTGATTGGCTCCGAGAGCTGGCCCTCGGGCAGTCCCGCGACGCCGGCCTGGAACTCGGGGTCGAAGCTGGAGCTGGCCGGGTCGTACCAGCCCAGGTCCCCGCCTCGGGCGGCCGATCCGGGGTCGTTGCTCGATGCGGCCGCGATCGCCGTCCAGTCGGCGTCATCGGCGGCGAGCTGTTCGCGCGCCGACGCCGCCCGCGCGAGCGCATCGGCCCATTGCTCGTCCGTCGCGGTCGACTGGTCGTCGGCGCCGGGGATTGGCTGGAGCAGGATGTGGCGCAGGCGCTGCTGCGGCACCGGGATGCCCTGCTGCGCCGCGATGAAGATCTGCGCCACCCGCCGCTGCGGACCGGGATTCTGCACAACCTCCGTCTTGAAATGCTCCTTGAGCTTGTCATCGAGCAGCTCGTCGCGGATATAGCGCCGGTATGCGTCATCGCTGATGCCGCTCGCGTCCAGGATCTCGTCAAACAGCTCGTTGGGGCCCGCCTCCTGCCGCTCGACCAGCTTGAGCACCGCGTATCCCGAGCTGGTCTTGACCGGACCGATGAGGTCGCCCTCGTTCGCATCCGTGGCCGCCGTGAAGAGCTCGCCGTACACCTGGCTGTCCGCCTCGACCAGGCCCAGGTCGCCCTGGTAGCCCGATGTGATGTCGTCGCTCACGTCGGTCGCGACCGCCCCGAAGTCCTCGCCGCCGTTGATCCGGTCGAGCGCCGCCTGCGCCTCGGCCTGCGCCGCCGCGAAGTCCTCCTCGCTCGGCTCGCTGCCCGCGCTCGCTGCCTCGGGCAGCGCGTCGATGATCACCGCCGACAGGCGCAGCCGTTCGGGGTTGCTGGTGCGGCGCGCCGCCTCGGCGTCGATCTCGTCGTCGGTCACGCTGATCCCGTAGTCGGCGGCGTGCTCATCGGTCCATCCCCCGTTCACGAGCGAGGTCGTGGCGTTGGCGGTCAGGTTGCTGATCTGGTCCTGGATGACCGAGAGCTGCTGCTGGACGATCGCGTCGCGCGCACCGCCAAGCTGCGACTGCAGCTCAGCGGCGGTCGACTGCAGCTCCGCGGCGAGGATGCCGGTGCGCCGGCCGAGGTCGTCGCGCGTGTACTGCTGCGAGCCGACGAGCGCTACCTGGCGCTGGTGGACGTCGTGGTACGTACCCCACACGCTGGCGCCGAAGATGCCGAGCGCGACCGCGATCGCGGCGGCGAAGCCGGCGATGATCAGCTGCTGGGTGTGACGCTCGTCCTGCCAGCGCGGGCGATGCTTGCGGTCGAGCGTGGGGCGGTTGCGGAAGGTCATCGGGTCAGGATGCTCATATGCGTGGTGCGTGCAGGCCGAACGACGGCGGCAACGATCGGCGGGCAGCGGGCATGCTAGCCGATCCGGTCGCGGCTCGCCATCGGCGGCTCGTCATCGATCGGCACGACGCCAGCCGCCGGTGATCGCGTGCCAGCGCAGTCGCAGGACCATCAGGAACGCCTCACGCACGATCGAGCCGTGCATCTTCGACTCGCCGTGCTCTCGTTCGCGGAAGACGATCGGCAGCTCGGCGATCGTGGCGCCGCGGCGATGTGCCCACCACGTCATCTCGACCTGGAACCCATAGCCCGACGCCGATGCCTCCCGCATCCGGATCGACTCGAGCAGCTCGCGGCGCCATGCCTTGTAGCCACCGGTCAGGTCGCGGTACGGCAGGAGCAGCACCGTTCGGGCGAAGAGCGTGCCGGCGCGGCTGATCAGCTTGCGGTGCCACGGCCAGCCGACCGTACGGCCGCCAGGCATGTAGCGCGTGCCGAGGACCAGGTCGGCATCGCCCATCAGCCGGCCAAGCAGCGTCGGGAGTGTGGCCGGATCGTGGCTGAAGTCCGCGTCCATCTGCACCACCGCCTGCACCGCCGGATCGTCGAGCGCCCGCCGGAACCCGTCGCGGTACGCGGCGCCCAGGCCCTCCTTGCCAGGCCGATGCACGACGCTGACCCGCGACTCGCGCGCCGCAAGGCCATCGGCAAGCTCGCCGGTGCCATCCGGTGAGCTGTCGTCGACGATCAGCAGCTTCGCCTGGGGCAGGGCCCCGAGGATGGCGAGGGCGATGCGCTCGACGTTGTCGCGCTCGTTATACGTGGGCAGCACGACGCACACCTCCCGCCCGGCCGCCAGCCCGACCTGCGGCGACCCGCGGGACACGCCGGTCGCGCGGGGACCGGCAGCCGTGCTGTCCTGTGTCAGCGCCCGATCCCCACGTACGGCACGCCGGCCGCGTCGAACGGGGCGCGGTCGAGCGCGTTGCGCCCGTCCACGAAGAGCTCGATCCCCGGCAGCGAGCTCGGGGCCAGGTCGCGGTACGCCTCGTGGCCGGCCTGCAGCACCGCGACCTTGATGCGCTGCGGGTCGGCGAGGTCGTACGGCTCGAAGCCCCGGCTGCGCAGGTGCGCATCGTCGAAGTAGGGGTCGTGGGCGTAGACGCGAGCGCCGGCCGCGAGCAGCTCATCGCGCAGGCGATACGCGCTCGTGAACGCATCCTCCCGCACGTCTGCGCGGTAGGCGATGCCCAGGACCAGCACCGGCTGCCCCTCGAGCGACCCGACGCGATCCTCGATCAGGTCGACGGTGAACTGGCCCATCCCCTCGTTGATCTCGCGCGCCAGCGGCGGCATCCGCAGCTCCGGATCGGTGTTGAACAGGAAGTGCGGGTAGACCGGGATGCAGTGGCCGCCCACGCCCACGCCCGGCTGGTGGATATGGCTGTACGGCTGCGAGTTGGCCGCGCCGATGACCTCGAGCACGTCGATCCCCCGCCGCGACGCGTAGCGCGCAAGCTCGTTGGCGTACGCGATGTTCACGTCGCGGTACGTCGTCTCGGCCAGCTTCGTCATCTCCGCGGTCTC
>JBDTNK010000044.1:0-16068 GCA_039933775.1 Chloroflexota bacterium
CACCCTCTTCAACGCCATGGCGCGCAACGGACCGGGGACGCCGGTGCGCATCGGCTCTGACGACTTCGAGGTCCACCGCTCCGAGGAGATGACGGTGAGCAGCACCGTGCTGCTGCTCGACATGAGCCGCTCCATGCTGCTGCGCGGCTGCTCGACGGCCGCCAAGCGCGTGGCGATGGCGCTCCACACGCTCATCGCCACCAAGTACCCGCGCGATCGGCTGTATGTCGTGGGCTTCGCCTACTACGCGCGCCAGATCAAGCCGGAGGCCATCGCGACCCTTTCACCGTACGAGTTCGAGTACGGCACCAACCTGCAGCACGCGCTGATCATCGCGCGTCAGCTGCTCGGGCGACGGTCGGGCGGCAACAAGGAGGTCGTCGTCATCACCGACGGGGAGCCCACGGCGCACATCGCCAACGGCCAGGTCGAGTTCGCCTATCCGCCAACGATCCGCACCATGCAGTCGACGCTGCGCGAGGTCGGCCGCGCGACGAAGGAGGGGATCGTGATCAACACGTTCATGCTCGAGCGTTCGCGCTACCTGTCGGAGTTCGTCGACCTCATGTCGCGCATCAATCGCGGGCGCGCCTTCTACGTCGAGCCGGAGCATCTCGGCGAGTACATCCTCGTTGACTACGTGAACCGCAAGAAAAAACGCGTTGCCTGACTCCGCGTCAATCCGGACCTGAGCCCATGCCCGAGTGGGATCCTGAGCTTGTCGTTGATGCCGCGCTGGCCCGAAAGCTGATCACATCGCAGTTCCCCGAGCTCGCCGGTGCGCCTCTCGAGCCGCTTGCCGTCGGCTGGGACAACACCGTCTTCGCCGTCGGCGGCCGCTGGGCGTTCCGCTTCCCGCGGCGATCGATCGCGGTCGCCGGCGTTGAGCGCGAGATCGCCCTCCTGCCGCGCCTGGGAGACGCCCTCGACGTGCCGATCTCGGTTCCGAGCTTCGTGGGACAGCCGACCGACGCGTTCCGCTGGCCGTTTTTCGGCGCACCCCTGCTTCCCGGCGCCGAAGCGACGCCCGCGTTCGACGTCACCGCCCGCGGCCGCCTGGCGCCCCGGCTGGGAAGCGTGCTGCGGCAGCTGCACGCGGTCCCGCCGATGCCCGAGCTGCCACATGATCCGATGGGTCGGGCTGACATGGCCCGCCGCGTTCCATTCAGCGAGCAGCGCATCGCCGAGCTCGAGGCCGCCGGCCTGCCCGCGCCGTTCGCCGCGCTGCGCGAGGTCGTCGACGCCGCCCGCCACCTGCCACCCAGCCAGCGTCGCCGCCTCGTCCATGGCGATCTGCATCTGCGCCACGTGCTGGTCGACGCCAGCCAACCCGATCCGCTCAGCGGCATCATCGACTGGGGCGACATCTGCGCCGGCGAGCCGGCCATTGACCTCGCCATCGGCTGGATGCTCTTCGACCCACCCGAGCGAGCCCGCTTCACGGATGCGTATGGCCCGATGGACCACGACCAGGTGACCACCGCACGGCTCGTTGCCTTCTTCCTGGCCGCGACGCTCGCGCTCTACGGCGCGACGGAGGGCGAGCCGCTCCTGCGCGACGAGTCACTCGCGGCGCTCGAACGGGTGGTGGCCTGAGCGCGAGCGCCTGCTATCCTCGCTGGCGATGGAGCCCCAGGCGCCCACCTTCCCCCTCGGGTCCGATGGCCGCGTGCAGGCCGCTCCGCTGGCCAACGGGACCGGCGCGCATGCGCTGCTCGTGCGCGACGCGCAGGGTCCGCGCGTCCTGCTGACCGTCGACGAGGCGCTTTCCGCCGACCGGCGCGCGGGTGTGGTGGTGACGCCGCTCGACGACGACGTGGACGTCCGCGTCGACGGTGACGCGCTGGCCGTGTGGCTGGCACTGGGGTCGGTGGGCGAGAGCCTCGGAGAACGGACGCCCGGCTGGGCCAGCGCCATCGGCCTGGTCCTGCTGCTGGCGCTCGTGGCGCTCGCGATGCTGGGCAGCCTCACCTTCTTTGGCTGGCTCTTCCGCGCGCTCGGGCTCATCGGCTGATGGACGACGCGAGGCGGCCCACGCCCCCGCCGCAGAGCGCCGGGGTGCTGCCGTCCGAGGCGCGCGGCGCGATCCTGCCGCCGAAGCATGGCCTGATCGCCATGCGCATCGGGCTCGAATTCGGGGCTCCCGACGAGTTCGCGCGCACGCTTGACCGTGCGCTGGCACGCGGCGGCGATGGCGGTGCCACGATCGTGGCGGTGCTCGACCGAGGCGACCTGGCGATCCACATCCCGCGCGAGGACGGCCCGTCGTGGAACACCGTCCCGCTCGTCCACCTGCACCGTGGCGACGCGCTCAGCGCGGCCGACTGGTCGGTGGCCAACCTGGTCCTGGAGAAGATGGAGCGATTCCGATAGATGCGTTGCTACCTGAGCGTTGACATGGAGGGGTTGGCCGGCATCGCGCACCCTTCGCAATGCTCGTTCGATCCCGGTACGGACCGGACCGATTACGACCGCGGCCGGATGCTGATGGCCGGCGAGACGAATGCCGCCATCGGTGCCGCCTTCGATGCGGGTGCCGACGAGGTGATCGTCAACGACAGCCACTGGCAGATGCGCAACCTGCGCGCCGAGGATCTTGATCCGCGCGCACGCCTCGTCATCGGTGACAAGCCGTACTCCATGACCCAGGGCGTCGAGGGCGCGGATGCGGCAGCCTTCGTGGGCTATCACGCGGGCGCGGGTCACGCGACCGGCGTTATCGGTCATACGTACGCGGGGCTGCTGTGGGAGGTGCGCGTCAACGATGTGCCGCACAACGAGGCCGGGCTGAACGCGTTGTGACTGGGACACCATGGCGTGCCGGTCGTGCTGGTCGCCGGCGACGACGCGCTGGCCGGGGAGGTCGAGGCGTTGCTGCCGTGGGCGGAGCGCGTCGTGGTCAAGCATGCCGTCTCGCCGTTCGCGGCCGACTCGCTCTCGCCAGAGGCCGCGCGCGCGGCCATCGCCGACGGCCTGCGCCGCGCGCTGAAGCGTCGCGCGAAGATGCAGGCGTATCGTCTCGACGCTCCGCTGCGCCTGGAGATCGACCTGCGTCTGGCCGCCATGGCCGACTACTGCGCGATCATGCCGGGCGTCGAGCGCACCGGCCCCCGCACGGTGCTGGCGCAGCCGGTGGATGCCGAGGAGCTGTACCGCTACATGATCGCCATCGTGCGGATGGCCTCGATCCCCGGATGAGCGGCGACCCACCGCCGGCCGAGGAGGAGGAGCAGCGCCGCCTGCGGGCCATGCTCGGCCGGTTCGCGACCGGCGTCAGTGTCGTCAGCGCACGTCACGGTCCGCTGCTGTCGGGCATGACCGCCAACGCCGTGGCGAGCATCAGCATCAATCCGCCGCTGATGATGGCCAGCATCAATCGCAGCAGCGAGACGCACGGCGCCATCATCGGCAGCCACGCCTTCTCCATCAGCGTCCTGGCGGGGGATCAGCGCGCGCTGGCCGAGTGCTTCGCGCAGCGCACCACGGCGATCAAGCTCACCCGCTTCTGCGACGCGGCGTGGCACGAGGCGGAGACCGGCTCGCCGATTCTGGAGGGCGCGCTCGCCTACTTCGACTGCCGCATCGTCCAGCGCCTCGACGCCGGCACGCACACGATCTTCATCGGCGAGATCGTGGCCGCCGGCTACCGCGAAGATGCCGAACCGCTGCTCTGGTTCGGGTCCCACTTCCGCAGCATCGCTCCGATGGAGACCGAGGCTTAGACCGGCGCGCCCTCGGGCGCATCCGGCTCGGCCGTCAGCTCCGCGACCATCTCGACCAGGTCGCGGAAGTCGAACGGCTTCGAGAGCACCGGCGCCAGGTCGGTCAGCCGACCGGCATCGTCTTCGCTCAGCGCGGTCAGGAAGAGGACCCTGATGTCGCGGTACTGCGGCCGCTCGCGCAGGGAGCGCACGATCTGGTCGCCGCTTTCGTCGGGCAGCATCTGGTCCAGGATGAGCAGATCGGGCGGCGCAACGCCGTCCACGAGTCGGACATAGAGCTGCTCCGCTGACTCCAGCGGGGTCGCCTCGTGCCCGACCTCGGCCAAAACCGCCACCACGGCGGCGCGGATGAGCGGCTCATCGTCGACGATCCAGACGCGCGCCATGTGGGTCCTCCTGCTGCTCCTCGGCGCTCAGGCCGCTGCCGTGAGCGCCGAGCCGATGATCTCGATCGCCTGGTCCATCTCCACATCGGTCGTCACCAGCGGCGGGATGACGCGGATGACCTGTCCGTGGGTTCCGCAGGTCAGGAGCAGCAGGTTTCGCGCCAGTGCCTCGGCTAGCACGCGCTTCGCGACATCGGGGCGCGGCGCCAGGGTCGCTGGATCGGCGAGCTCGATGCCGATCATCATCCCGCGCCCGCGCACCTGGGCCACCAGTTCATGCCCGCCCACGGCGGAGCGCAGCGCGGCGAGCAGTCGCCCGCCGCCACGCTCGGCCCGCTCCACGAGATGCTCGTCGTCGATGACGTCGAGTGTCGCCACGGCCGCCGCGCAGGCGATCGCGTTGCCGCCGTACGTCCCGCCATGGGCGCCCGGCGCCCACGCCTCGAGCAGCTCGCGGCGGGCCAGGATGCCCGAGAGCGGCAGCCCCGACGCGATGCCCTTGGCCATCACCACGATATCGGGCGCGGTCTGCGTCCATTCCGAGGCGAAGAAGCGGCCGGTGCGCGCGAAGCCGGTCTGCACCTCGTCGACGATGAGCAGGATCCCGTGCCGATCGGCAACCCTGCGCAGCGCTGGCAGGAGCCCGTCAGGCGGCACCACGTAGCCGCCCTCACCCAGGATCGGCTCGACAACGAAGGCGGCGACCTCGTCGGGCGCGACGACCGTCGCGAACAGCTCATCGAGCGAGGCCAGCGTCGCGGCGAGCGCCACATCGTCGCCGCCCATCCGCAGCGGATCGGGATACGGCACGTGGTGGATGCCGGACGGCAGTGGCTCGTAGTGGGCACGGTATTTCACGTTGCTGCTGGTCAGCGCCATGGCCAGGTGCGTGCGTCCATGGAACCCACCTCGGAACGCGATGAGCGCGGGCCGTCCGGTTGCGACCTTGGCCAGCTTGACGGCGGCCTCGATCGCCTCGGCGCCCGAGTTGGACAGGAAGAGGCCGGCATCCACCCCACCGGGGAAGCGGCGCGGCAGGCGCTCATGCAGCTCCAGCCCCGGCTGGTGGTAGACGATGTTCTGCTGCGCGTGCAGGAGCTTCGCCGCCTGGTCGACCACGGCCGCCACGACCCGTGGGTGCGCGTGGCCGGTGTTGGTGACCGCGATGCCGCAGGTGTAGTCGAGGTACCGCGTTCCGTCAGCCGCGACGAGCCATGCGCCCTCGCCGTGGTCGACGACCAGGTCGGTGTAGCGCGCCCAGACCGGCGGGACGCCGCCGCGCAGGTCGGGTATCAGAACGTCGGTGGCGTGTTGATCCACAGCAGGCGTGTCTCCCCGCTGGCGTCGTTGCGCCAGCGATGCGGCAGGGTGGAGGCGAACGTGTGCGCGTCGCCGGGGGCGAGGTCCTGTGCCTCATCGTCGACCCAGATCTCAAGGCGCCCGCTGAGGACGAAGAGGAACTCCTCGCCATCGTGCGCGTAGACCCCATCGCTGCGAGCGCCGGGCGCGAGCACGAAGAGCTGCGGCTCGAGCATCGTCGCGTTCCGCGCCAGCTGCTCGATGCGCACCCCGTCACCAACGTGCGTCACGCCGCGCTCGCCGACGCGCACCGGGCCGCCGCGCGCGTGCTGCGGGGCATGCAGCAGATCCTGCACCGTGGCGCCGTACGCCTGGGTCAGTCGCTGCAGCGACGCGACCGAGGGTCTCGCCTCGCCACGCTCGATGGCACCGATATGCCCGCCGGAAAGCCCCGCGCCGGCGGCAGCGTCGCGCAGCGTGAACCGCCGCGCGAGACGCAGCTGACGCAGCCGCGGGCCGATCGGCGGCGCCGCACGGGCCGGCTCCTCGCGAGCGTCGAGGATGCGGCGGATGCCCGGCGCGTTGACACGCTCGAGCGTGCGCATGGCGCGGATGCGGCGCAGGCGATCGAGATCCGCCGCGCTGTAGAGGCGGTAGCGATGTCCCGAGCGCTCCGGGCGCACCAGGCCCTGCCGCTCCCAGAGGCGCAGCGCGGAGGGCGAGACGCCCACCAGGCGCGCCGCCTCGCCGATGCGATGGCCGCGCAGCGTCGAGCTGCCGTCGGACTGGGTCATCGGTCTGTCCGGGTCGGGGCCGCGCTGAGCTGCCGACGCTGGAGCAGGCTCCAGGCCACGATGCCGACGATTGCCAGCCCGAAGATGATGGTGCCCATCACGTTCACCTCCGGCGGCACGCCGATGCGCGACGCGCCGTAGACCCACAGCGGGAACGTCACCGTCTGGCCCGCGGTGAACTGGGTGATCACGAAGTCGTCGATTGAGAGCGCGAAGGCGAGCAGCGCCGCGGCCAGGATGCCGGGGAAAATCAGCGGCAGCGTCACCTTGCGGAAGGTCGTCCACTCATCGGCCCCCAGGTCCATGGCCGCCTCCTCGAGGGTGCGGTTGAAGCCTGCCAGCCGCGCTCGGACGGTGATGACCACGTAACTCACGTTGAACATGATGTGCGCGATCGTGATCGTGACGATGTCGCGATGGATGCCGCCGGTGACGAAGAGGGCCAACAGCGAGGCGCCGAGCACCACCTCCGGCGTCGCGATGGGCAGGAAGATGAGCAGGTTCAGCGGTCCGCGCCCGCGAAACTCGTAGCGCGTCAGCGCCATGCCGATCAGCGTGCCCAGGATCGTGGCCACGATCGTCGAGATCACCGCCACCAGCAGGCTGTTGATGAGCGATGCGTTCATCCGTGGCTGGCTGGTGAAGACGTTGGCCCAGTGCTCGAGCGTGAAGCCCTGCCAGGTGTAGTTGAAGCGCCCCGCGTTGTCGTTGAAGCCGAACGCGATCATCACCGCGATCGGCAGGAACAGATACGCCACCACGAGCGCGGTGAAGGCCGGCAGGACCGAGCGCGCGAGCCGCGTCCGGACAGAATGTCGCGGCCGTGTCGGCGCCGCCCCCCGCGCCATCGTCGTCTCCGCCGCCGTCATGCGGTCAGCTCCTGGCCACGCAGGATGCGGGTGTAGGCGATGACCCCGGCGAGCAGGCCGAGCATGAGGATGAGGCTGATGGCCGATGCCTGCGGATAGTCGTTGTTGTTGAGGTAGAGCGTCTGGACCACGTTCCCGATCATCGTCGTGTCGCGCGTGCCACCGAGCAGCTCGGCGTTGATGTAGTCGCCCACGGCGGGGATGAACGAGAGCAGCGAGCCCGCGAAGACGCCGGAGATCGAGAGTGGCAGCGTCACGCGCAGGAACGCCTGCAGCCGGCTGGCGTAGAGATCGGTGGCAGCCTCGATGAGCCGTGGATCAATCTTCTCGAGGGCGACGTAGAGCGGCAGCACCACGAAGGGCAGGTAGTTGTAGGTGATCCCGCTGATGACCGCGACCGGCGTGGCCAGCAGGCGAAAGCCCTCGTCGAGGAGTCCGATGTCCTTGAGCGTGCCGAGCACGAAGCCCTGGTCGGCCAGGATGAATTTCCAGCTGATGGTGCGGATGATGAAGCTGGTGAAGAAGGGCATGATCACCAGCAGCAGCAGGATCGTCTTGTAGCGCCCGCCGCGGAAGGCGATGGTGTAGGCCATCGGGTATCCGATGGCCATGGTCAGCACGGCGACCGCCAAGCCGTAGAGCAGCGAGCGCAGGAACTGCTCGTTCCAGCGCGTCAGCACCTCGGGAAAGATGCCGAAGTTGAAGGTCAACCGATAGCCGCTCGAGAGGCTCCCTTCCTGCAGTGCGACCGATGCCATGGTCAGCATCGGCAGCACGAAGAAGACGATCAGCCACAGCCCTCCGGGAAGGAGGAACAGGTAGGGGATCAGCCCGCGGTGGCGACGCAGCCAGGCGGCCATGGTGCCTCCGCCCGCCGTCTCAGCCCTGGGTCACTTCCTGGAAGAGCGTGTTCCACAGTTGCTCCTCCTCCTCGCTGAGGACCTTGTAGCTGTAGAGGTTGGCGAGCATCTCGTCGGTCGGGAAGACGAGCTCGGATTCCGCGACCGCCGAGTAGTAGTCGCGGTCCTCGGCCGTCTCGGCATCCTCAGCGTGCTGGCGGATGATGTCCTGTGCCGCGGGGACCGGGCAGATGTAGTTCACGTATTCGGTGATCTGGGCCGCGATCTCGGGCCGGTACACGAAGTCCATCATCGCCAGCGCGTCGGCGGGATGCTGGGCGCCCTTGGGGATCGCCATGTTGTCGATCCACAGGATGCCGCCCTTCTCCGGCACCACGAAGCGCAGGTCAGGGTTGTCGAACTGGAGCTGGAAGACGTCGCCTGACCACGCCATCGTCACCGCCAGCGAGCCGTTGGCGAGCTCCTGCGCGTACTCGTTGCCGTAGTAGCCGCGCACGAGCGGCGCCTGCTCCTTGAGCACGTCGTTCGCGGCGCGGACGTCGTCCTCGGTCGCGTCGGCCGGCTTCACGCCGTTGTGCAGCAGCGCCAGGCTGAGCGAGTCACGCACCTCGCTGAACATGCCGATGCGGCCCTCGAAGGCGGGGTCCAGCAGGTCGGCGAAGGAGGTGATGTCGCGGCCGGTCAGTGCCGGGTTGTAGGCGATGCCGGTGATCCCCGACTGCCACGGCACACTGTGCGCGTTGTTCGGGTCAAACGACGGGTTCTTGTACTTGTCGCTCGCATTCGCAACGAAGTTCGGGACCGATGCCGCCACGTCGATCGCCTCGAGATAGCCGAGACCCGCCATCTTGCCGAGCATCCAGTCGGTCATGACGATGATGTCCCAGCCCGTGTCCTGGCCCTCGGCCAGCGCCGGCTGGATCGTTCCGAAGAACTCCTGGTTGTCCTGGATCGCCTCCTGGTAGTCGACCTCGATGCCCGTCTCCTCGGTGAACATCTGGAGTGTCGGCGATTCGCCGGTGTCTTCGTCCTGGTCGATGTAGAGCGGCCAGTTCGCGAAGATCAGGTTGCCCGATGGCTCCCCGCCGACCGGCGCGCCGCCACTGGCCAGCGCCGACGCCGACGCGCCGCCGCTGCCGGAGGCGCCCGGACCGATGCCGCAGGCGGCAAGGATGGCGGGCAGGCTGAGCATCCCCCCGGCCAGCACGGCGCCGCGTCCCGCGTCGCGCAGGAAGAGCCGCCGCGACAGGCGCCGGCGTGGGTCGAGCGTTCGCGCGATCGCGAGCTCGATGCGATTCGGGTCGCGGGGATCAGGCATCGGTGGTTTCCTCTCCTGTTGACACTGATGGCTCAGGTAGCTCATCGATGACGAAGGTGTGCTGTGGCCGCCAGCTGACGCGCACAGGCTGGCCGTCGGCGAGCGCCTCGTGCGCGCCGCTCGTGTCCAGGTTCTGCGCATAGACGACCAGCTTCTGGCGGTCGCGGGTCTCGACCAGGTACTGGGTGCTGACGCCGATGTAGCTCGCGTCGAGGACTCGCCCGTCCAGGGCGTTGTCGCCACTGGCCACCGCAGCCTGCTGGTCGGGCTGGAGCCGAAGCTTTTCGGGGCGAATGCCGACGCGTACGGCGTGGGCTCCGTTGATCGAGCCGCCCGGCACGCGAATCAGTGCGCCGTCGGCCAGCCGGACGTGCACGAACTCGGCATCCCGATCCGCGACCTCGCCGTCGAGCAGGTTGCTGATGCCCAGGAAGCCCGCCACGAACGACGTTCGCGGCCGCTCGTACAGCTCGTCTGGCCGCCCGAGCTGCTCGATGCGGCCGGCGCGCATGACGGCGATGCGGTCGCTCATCGTCATCGCCTCCTCTTGGTCGTGGGTGACGTAGACGAACGTGATGCCGACCTCGCTCTGGATCCGCTTGAGCTCGAGCTGCATCTGCTTGCGCAGCTTCAGGTCCAGGGCGCCGAGTGGCTCGTCGAGCAGGAGCACCTGCGGATGATTGACCAGCGCACGTGCCAGCGCGACGCGCTGCTGCTGCCCCCCGGAGAGCTGCGCCGGCTTCCGCCCCTCGTACCCGGGCAGCTCCACCAGTCGCAGCATGCTCGCCACCTGGCTGCGTACCTCACCGTCGCGGACCTTGCGGCGGCGCAGGCCGAAGGCGATGTTCTCGTACACCGACAGGTGCGGGAAGAGGGCGTAGTTCTGGAAGACGGTGTTCACGTCGCGCCGGAACGGCGGCAGGCCGGTGACATCCACCTCCCCGAGGCGGATGCTGCCCGAGCTTGCCTCCTCGAAGCCGCCGATCATGCGCAGCGTCGTCGTCTTGCCGCAGCCCGAAGGCCCCAGCATGCTGAAGAACTCGCCGCGCTGGATCTCCAGGCTGAGGTCGTCAACGGCCATCACGTCGCCGAATTGCTTCGTGACATGGTCCATCCGGACATCGACCTGAGGCAACGGCGACCCCTTGTGGGCACCCCAACCTTGCTCGGTTGCGGCAGGGTTCGCATCATCGGCTGACCGATCTCGTCTTGTCAACGATTTTTTCGGCACCCGAGCATGCAACGAATCGGGCCAAGCTCGCGTCTGAGGGGAAGATGGCAAAGCTCAACCACCAGAAGCGCTCGCGACCCCGCCCGGTGGCCACCCGCCGGCGCCGCGTCTCGGTTCAGCGCACCGCCGAACGGCAGGCGCAGCGAGTGCTGCAGCGCTACCGTCGCGGCTGACAAGCGAACATCGGCGCCCCGACCGGTTCATCCGGCCGGGGCGTTCGATTGTTAGACTCGCGGCACCGCACAGGAGCGCATGCCGCGCATGGACTTTTCTTTCTCCGCCGAGCACGAGGAGATCCGTCGCACAGTTCGCGAGTTCGCCGAGCGACGCATCGCCCCGGTCGCCGACGAGCTCGAGCGGCGCCACGAGTTCCCGCACGAGATCATTCGCGAGGCCGCCGGCCTGGGACTGCTGGGCGTGCCGTACCCGGAGTCGATCGGCGGCACGGGGCTCGACAGCCTGGCGTACGCCATCACCGTCGAGGAGCTCTCGCGGGTCAGCGGATCGGTGGGCATCATCGTCTCCGCGCACACCAGCCTTGGCTGCAACCCGATCTGGATGGCGGGCACCGACGCGCAGAAGGAGCGCTATCTGCGGCCGCTCGTGTCAGGCGCGAAGATCGGCGCCTACGGGCTGACCGAGCCGGGCGCCGGCAGCGACTCGCGCGGCACGCGCACCCGCGCGCACCGCGACGGTGATGCCTGGGTGCTGAACGGCTCGAAGCGCTTCATCACCAATGCGGGCGTGGCGGGCACCTATATCGTCACCGCGGTCACCGAGAAGGGCGCGGCATCGGGCAAGATCAGCGCCTTCATCGTCGAGGCCGAGAGCCCCGGCTTCTCCATCGGCCGCATGGAGGAGAAGATGGGCCTGCACGCAAGCAACACCGGCGAGCTGCTCTTCGAGGACTGCCGCATCCCCGCCGACAACCTGCTGGGGGTCGAGGGCGAGGGTGACAAGCTCTTCCTGAAGACCCTCGACGGCGGTCGCATCGGGATCGCGTCGATGGCGCTCGGCATTGCGCAGGCGGCGTACGAGGCCGCATCGGCCTACGCCAAGGAGCGACGCCAGTTCGATCGCGCCATCGCGTCGTTCCAGGGCGTGGCCTTCATGATCGCGGACATGGCGGTGGCGATCGACGCGGCACGGCTCATGACCTACCGCGCCGCGTGGCTGAAGGACCAGGGCCGGCCGTACTCGACCGAGGCGGCGATGGCCAAGCTCCACGCGTCGGAGGTCGCGCGCCAGGTCACCAACGACGCCGTGCAGGTGCACGGTGGCTACGGCTACATCACCGAGTACAAGGTGGAGCGCTACCTGCGCGACGCGAAGCTCACCGAGCTCGGCGAGGGAACGAGCCAGATCCAGCGCATGGTCATCGCGCGGAACCTGCTCGGCGTGCGCGCGATGTAGCTGCGCCGTTACGAGGCGCGGGCGGCGGCCAGGGCCACGAAGGCGTCGAGCGCCTCGGGATTGGCGAGCGAGCCGCGGGCGGCCGCCGCATCGACCGGCGTGCCGGTCAGGATCCGCTTCACCGGCACCTCGAGCTTCTTGCCCGACAGCGTGCGGGGGACGCCGGGGACGGCGTGAATCTGGTCGGGCGCGTGGCGCGGCGAGAGCGATGAGCGCAGCTCGCGCGTGATGCGCCCGCGGAGCCCGGGGTCGAGCCGCGCGCCTTCGGCCAACGCGATGAAGAGGAGCAGCTCGTCGGTCTGCTCGAGATGGATGACGAGGGCCTCGGCGACCTCCGGCATGGCCTCGACCACGGCGTAGAACTCGGCGGTACCGATCCGGACCCCGCCGCGGTTCAGCGTCGCGTCGGAGCGGCCGCTGATGATGCACGAGCCGCGCTCGGTGATGGTGATCCAGTCGCCATGCCGCCAGACCTCCGGCCAGGTGCCGAAGTACGCGTCGCGGTAGCGGCTGCCATCGCTGTCGTTCCAGAAGCCCACCGGCATCGACGGCAGTGGCTGGGTGATGACGAGCTCGCCCTGCTCGCCGATGAGCGGTCTCCCATCGGGCCCGAAGGCTTCGATGGCGCATCCGAGGTGGCGGCAGCTGATCTCGCCCTCCCAGACCGCCACCAGCGGGGCGCCGCCGACGAAGGCGGTGCACACGTCGCTGCCCCCCGAGATGCTCTGCAGCTGAGCCGTGGATGAGATCGCGTCGCGCACGTAACGGAAGCCCTCGATCGGCAGCGGGGCGCCGGTGGAGCCGATGCCGCGCAGCGCTGACAGCTCCGCGTCACGTCCGGGCACCAGACCGATCTTGCGGCAGGCCATCAGGTACGGCGCCGAGGTCCCGAAATAGGTCAGCTGCTCCTGCTCGGCCATCTGCCACAGGCCCATCATGCCGGGGCTGGCCGGAGAGCCGTCGTAGGTCACGATCGTGGCGTCCACCAGCAGCCCCGAGACCAGGTAGTTCCACATCATCCAGCCGGTGGTGCTGTACCAGAAGAAGCGGTCGGCGGGCCCAAGGTCGTGCTGCAGCGCCAGCGCCTTGAGGTGCTCGAGCAGGATGCCGCCGTGCCCGTGCACGATCGGCTTCGGCAGCCCGGTGGTCCCCGAGCTGTACAGCACCGCCAGGGGGTGGTCAAAACTGACCGATGCGAATGCCAGCTCGCCTGGCTCGGCGGCCAGCTCGTCCCACGCCAGCGTCCCGGGCAGGCGTGCCGCCGGATCGAGGTAGGGGAGCGCCACGGTGGCGCGCAGCGAGGGGAGCCCCGCGCGGATCGCCGCCACCTCCGCGCGACGATCGATCGCGCGTCCGCCGTAGCGGTAGCCATCGATGGCCAGCAACACCGTCGGCTCGATCTGGCCGAACCGATCGACCACGCTGCGCGTCCCGAACTCCGGCGCGCAGCTGGCCCAGATCGCCCCGAGCGACGCGGTGGCAAGCAGGGCGATCGTCGCCTCGGGGATGTTGGGCAGGTACGCCGCCACGCGATCGCCGCGCTGCACGCCCAGCAGCTCCAGCCCGGCCCGCACGCGTCCCACCGCGTCGCGCAGCTCGGCGACGGTCAGCGTCGTCCGCGCGCGGGCCTCGGACCGCCCGATGATGACCACGTCGTCGTCCCGGCGGCCGCGCAGCCGCAGCGCGTGCTGCGCCCAGTTGAGGCGGGCCTCGGGGAACCAACGCGCGCCGGGCATCGCGGCGCTCGCCAACGCGGGACCGGGCGGGACGTCGGAGCGCACCTCGAAGTACTCCCAGATCGACTCCCAGAAGGTGCCCGGCTCGGCGACCGACCAACGCCACGCCGCCGCGTAGTCGTCGAATCGCAGGCCGCGCTCGCGCTCCAGCCATTCGAGAAAGTGACCGAGGCGCGAGCGCCGGCGCGCATCGGGGGGCGGTGTCCACAGGATCGCGGGGTCTGGCACGACCCGCATGATGCCAGAGGGGCGACGGCGGGGTATCCTGCCCCGCACCATGCTGCCGCGCCTCGTTGCGCGCCTGGTTGCCGGTGCCCTGGCGACGCTGATCGTGATCGGCGTGCCGTCCGTGACCCTTGCGGCCGGCACCGCCACCGTGCCTCCCGAGCCGGGCGCGCTGGTCCTGCCCGGGCCGGCGACGTTGCACGCCGCGGTGGGCGATCTCGACGGCGACGGTAGCCGCGAGCTCGTCCGGCTCGTTGGCGGCCCCGAGACCAACGGCCGCGTCGAGGCCGAAGCCTGGCGCATCGGGCCCGATGGCTGGGCGCGCGCCGGCGATCCGATCATCGTGCGCCGCGGGACATCGGTCGAGGAAGCGTTCACCGAGCGTGCCACTGCGCGCACCGGCAGCACGCCAGTCTCGGTCGGCGAACCGGCACGCATCCTGGCCTGGAGCGACGGGACGCGCGAGCGCCTGCTCATCGCCGCGCTGGGCGACCAGCCGTTCGGCATCCCGTGCTGTCTGACCCTGTGGGAGCCGGTGCTCGACGACGGCGCGCTGGCACTGGTCGCGCGCAACGATCCCAACGGGCCGGGCGAGACGCTGCACGCCATCGATCTGGACGGCGACGGCGCGGACGAGCTGCTCATGACCCAATCCGAGCCCGCGGAGCGCACGCCGGGCTTCGTCGCGCCACTGCAGGCGGAGGCCCTAGTGTGGGACGGACGGATCTTTCGCACGCTCGATCGCGAAACATTCGAGCAGGGCGGCGCCTCGCCGATCTGGCTCATCGGCGACACGGATCGCCGCCCCGGGGAGGAAGCGGGCTTTCTGCAGCCGGGCCAGGGTCCCTCGGTGATCTACCGGCTACGGCTCGATGGCGGCAGGCTGGTGCTCGACACCGCGCGCGTGCCGCCGCTCATCTCGCTGGTCGGGGTGCCGCACGACGGGGCGCAGGGCATCGCCTACGCGGCGGGCGGGGCCAGCTTCCTGGCGACTTGGGCGGATGGCAGCCTGGACGTGGTGGCCGATGCCGCCATCTCCGGGCTCCTGCTGCCCGCGGTCGGCGTCGGAAGCGAGGTGCGCCTGCCGATCGTCACGTTCGATCCGCTCTCGCTCTCCCTGCTCGACGCGGCCATGGGCGCCGATGCCGTCATCGAGCCCAGCGCCGCATCCATCCGCGCCGCGGCGCTCGGGGCGGGCGGCGCCTGGATCGGCGCGCTGCCCGGCGGCGACCCGGACGGGCAGCCGGCGATCGTCTTCGCGGGCAGCCTGGTCGGCGAACGGGGATCGGTCGAGATGGCGAGCATGCTGGGGGCGCAGCCCGTCGGGCTCCTGGGCGGCGGCGAGTGGATCGGCGTGCTGCACAGCCTCGGCGCCCCGTACGACCTGGATCGCGACGGCGGACTGCTGCGCCCCGACCCGCTGCCGCGCGACCCGTGGCTGGCGATCGTGCCGGCGGCCAGCGCACTGACGCCGGAGATCGCCGATGGGCGGCTCGTCCCGAGCCTCGATGGCGTCGCGGTCGCAACGGATCAGGGCGACGACGCGGTGGGCGTGCTGACGACTCCCGACGGCTTCTCTGCAACGATCATGGCGCCGCCAGGATCGCGTGTGGTGCCGGTCACGGCCTTCCCGCCGCTGGCGGGGATCACGAGCGGCAGCGTGGTGCCCGACAACGGCATCCTGGCGCTGCCCATCGGCTCGCCCACGGCCGATGCCGCGAGCGCCCGCTTCACGGCCCGCGCCCTCGTGCTCACACCGGCCGGACACGCCTACACCACGCAGTGGGAGGTGCAGGTGCTCGCCGGACCGCCCGATCTCGCGGTGATCGCTGAGACAGCTCTGCTCTCATTCGATGTGACGCTCAATGGCCAGACGGCGCCGGGCGTGGCGCTCACCATTGATGGCGCGCCCATCGAGGTCGCCGCCGACGGCACGTTCTACGCCGGCGTGACCTCGCCGCCGTGGCCGCGCAGCGTGCGCCTCGAGGCGGTCGACCCGGTCGGCAACCGTGCCGTCCAGCTCATCAGCGTCGTGGGGCTGTTCGACTACCGCACGCTGCCGTGGCTCCCGATCATCGCGATGCTGACGCTGGCCGCCGGGATCGCGCTCTTCCTGCGCGCACCGCGTCGGAGCGACGGAGCCGCCGGCTACGACCGGGTCGAGGCAGGCGCGCTGGAGGAGATCGAGCCCGAGGCCGAGCCTCGGGACTGATCA
>JBDTNK010000045.1:0-15614 GCA_039933775.1 Chloroflexota bacterium
GGCCCCCGTGAAGCAGCAGCGTCGGCACCGCCACATCGGCGGGATCGAAGCCCCAGGGCGCCACGTAGGCGAGATCGTCGTCGATCAGGGCGCCAGGGCCATCCGCCATGGCCGGACCCACGACCTTGCCGAACCACCGCCATTCGGCGCCGAGCGCCGCGTGGTCAGCCGCCACGAATCCAGGATCGTTCTCGCCAGGGGCTGCCTCGAAGCGCTCCTTCGCCGCGCGCCCGGCGACCGCCGCGCGCAGCGAGGCCGCAGTGGGCGCCGCCATCCCGGCGAACCAGTCCAGGCTATCGGCGCCAAACGGTGCCAACGTCGAGATGCAGACGGCGCCCACGACCCGGTTGCCGAGGAGCGGACCGCACGCCAGCGCGTGCGGTCCGCCTCCTGAATGCCCCAGCACCGCGAACTGGCCGATGCCGAGCGCATCAGCCACGGCAGCGGTGTCAGCCGCCGCCGACGCGACGTCTCGTCCAGGCAGCGGTGCGGACCCGCCATAGCCCGGCCGATCGTACGAGATCCATCGGACGCCGAGCTGCTCAGAGATCGGAAAGAGTGGCTCCGGCGGGAGCCCGATGTTCGGGGTCCCGTGATGCCATGCCACCACCAGCCGCTCGCCGCCATCGGTCCCGGAGTCGTACGCACGGAGCGTCCGCCCGTCGGCCAACTGGATGTCGAGCTCAGTCGTCACGCGAGGTGGCCGTGTACGCGAGGTACGTGACCCCCGATTCGAAGCGGTGGCTGTCCGTCAGCCGCAGCTGGACGGAAGAGTCCAGCTGTGGAAAGAATGGGTTGCCAGCACCGAGGATCACCGGGTGAACGACGAGACGGTACTCGTCGACCAGACGACGCTGAATGAACGCCGATGCAAGCGTCGCCCCGCCCACGTCGAGGTCACCCTGGAACTCCGTACGCAGCTTCGCCAGCTCGTCGCCGATATCGGCCCGGGCGAGCCGGCTGTTCCAGTCGACTGTCTGGAGCGTTGATGAGAAGACGATCTTCGGCATTCGCTTCCAGATTTCCGCGAACTCGCGCTCGACAGGTGTGGATGTGGGGTCCTCGTCGGCCGTGGGCCAGTAGGCGGCCATCAGCTCGTACATGCGCCGCCCATACAGCGACGCGTCGAGCCGGCGCGTCTGGTCGTTGAACCAGCCATGCAGCTCCTCGTCGATGACGGTCCACTCGAGGCCGCGTTCAGGAGTCTCGACGTAGCCATCGAGCGAGACGTTGAGCATGTAGATCAGCTTTCCCATTCGTCAGAACCTGTAGCGGGTGGGGGTCGGCAGCTCCGACGGGTCGAACTGCTCCATCCCGGTCATGCCGGGCAGGCCAAAGCCGGTCGACGGCGTGAAGCGGAAGAGGGCGTAGGGTGGCGGTCCGGCGGTCGGCGCGTTGGGGCCGTAGACGAAGTCGTCGCGCACGTCGAGCTGCGGCCATTCCATCGTCGTCGTGAGGAACTCGACCACGTGCGCAAGGGTATCGGCGTCGGTGACGCGCACGGCCTCGCCCTCCAGGATGATGTCGATCGACGGCAGGGTCGTGCTGCCGGTCGTGATGGCGCAGCGCGGATCGCGCGCGAGGTTGCTTCCCTTGCGGGTCCCCAAGCCGGAGAGGAAATACAGCGAGCCGTCGATCCAGGCGGTGATCAGCGGCATGACGTGCGGCGCGCCGTCGGGATCCACGGTGGCGAGCCAGTAGGTCCGCGGTCGCTCCGGCTGCTCGAGGCGCTCGCGCACGGTCGACCACGGCATCGTGGTCGTGGACCCATCGGTCAATCGCTGTTCGCTGGGTGCTGCTCGGTCACTCACGGCTGCTGCCCGTCGAGGAAATGGAGCGTGACGGCGGCGAAGAGCGGAGAGACGCCGAGGTCGTAGTGCGTGAGGCCGGGCAGAACCGCAAGCGCATGCCCGCCTCGTGGGCGTCCCTCGCCCATCCAGCCGCCGTCACGGAGGCCGCCGTCGAGCAGCTTGAACGCCTCGACGTAGTGGCTCGGCGGCGCCATGTCGGCATCGGCACAGACGATCATCGTCGGCACCTGGAGCCCCCGCATCTCGGCCGAGAAGTCGAACGGCTGTGCCATGGAGGCGCCGATCTTGTCGAGGAGCCGAGGGAAATCCTCCGGTTGCGGCGCGACCGCCACGTACTCCTGGTACATCGGGGTGCCCTTCATGAACTCTGCGGACGCCGCGTTCACCTGGCGCTGTTGGGCGGCCATCTCGTCGGGCATGGCGTCCGAGTTGATATGCGCCGACGCCATCACCAGGCGGCCGACCTTCGCAGGATGCCGGACGGCGGTGAAGAAGGCGACGCCACCGCCGAGCGAATAGCCCACAACGTCGGGCTTCTCGAGGCCAAGGTGGTCGATCAGCGCGGCGACGTCATCGGCCATGAGGCGGATGTCGAGCGGCCTGTCGATGTCGGCGGTGCGACCATGTGCCTGGAGGTCAGGCAGGATGACGGTGCGCTGCTCCGCGAACCGCGGCACGTTCGGGCCGAACATCGCGCCGCTGCCGAGCCCGCCGTGGAGC
This sequence comes from Chloroflexota bacterium, assembly GCA_039933775.1. Classification (GTDB taxonomy): domain Bacteria; phylum Chloroflexota; class Limnocylindria; order QHBO01; family QHBO01; genus JBDTNK01. The sequence continues at coordinate 2,532 of JBDTNK010000045.1, forward strand.
AGGATCATGGGGCGTCCCGAGCCGTGGGTCTCGTAGTACACGTGCAGTCCGTTGACGTCGGCGTATGCGCCGGTGGCCTTCGTCTCGGGCGTCGGGTCGGTGGTCACCATGCAGGTTCCTCGCATATGTGGTCGGGTGTCGCTGGTAAGACCGCCCACGCCCGGCCAACTGATCGGTGGACGAGATGCGGCTGGCTCAGCCCTGCGGCGACGTCCCGTGGCTGTTCGCGACGTCGCCGATGATCTCGGCGAGCTCGCGAGGCTTCGACCACATCGGCCAGTGGCTGGTGGGGAGATCGAAAAAGGACAGGTTCCGCAACTCGCCGAGCCCGGCCAGGAACGGCCACTCGGGGTGCTCGGCTGCGTACTTCCGATAGTCGGCGGCCGTGAAGCCCGTGGCGATCAGCGTGCTGGAGATATCAAGTCGCGCGTCGTTCGTGAGCTCGAGGGACTCGCGCAGGACGCCCGCGGGCTCCGGCACGGCTCGCTGGCGGAATGTTTCCAGCTGCTGCTCGGTGAGACCGTCGAGGTTCTCTTCCGCTGCCAGCTCCCCCCAGTTCATCGGCTTTTCCGAACCCTCGATGTCCGGATCCAGTGCGCCCTTGCCGGGAGCGGTGTCGACGTAGACCATCGCGGCGATCCGATCCGCGCAGCGGTCGCTCGCGGCGTACCCGGAGAACCCGGTCCCGCTGTGCACGGCCAGCACCACGGGCGCAGCGGGCGCACTGACCGCCTCGCAGATGGCCGCTGCGTGATCGGAGAGCGTGATCCGCGAGCGGTCGGCATCGGGCGATTCCAGTCCCGGAAGCGTCAGCGCGGTGACGTCGTGGCCCTCGCCGCGCAGGATCGACGCGACCTCATCCCATGCCCAGGCGCCAAGCCAGAAACCCGGGACCAGGATGATCGGTGCGGCGGTCTGCTGCTCAGTCATGAAGTTCCTCCTGCATAGGGTGATCGTCCCCAAGCATCATGATCGGCCGTTCTCGTGACAGCCCGTGTCAGGAATCAACCGGCGGGCCTCTGTGCCAAACGCCGGACCTGTTGCATCGGTCAGTCGGTCGCCTCGAGCACATTGCGCAGCTTCGCGGCAAACGCATCGGGCTCGCCGGGCCAGCCAAACTCGCCGCCCAGGAATCCGCCGTGATGGCTCGGGAAGATCGCTGGTTGCTGCCCAAGCTGCTCCGCGAGCGCATGGCCGCCACGGTTCGCCATCTCGCCCTCCGACTCGGTACCCGCGGCGATCACGATACGCGTCGACGCCTGGCGCAGCGCCTCGAGGTCGGGCTCGTAGTGCGTGGTGCCGAGGATGTTCTGCGCCAGCATCACATCGGTGCGGTTGCCGTCGTCCTCGACCGGCATCCCGAACGCTGCGGGGTCGGGCGCGGGCTGGCTCGCTATGTCGTCGGGGAATGGGCCGCGATGGCTGGTGATGGCCATGAAGTGCGCCATTCCGGCACCGAACCCGCCGGTCTGGTAGGAGTTTTGGATCGCGCGAACCGCGGCCTTGGCGTTCTCGGCGTCCGGGAGGATCGAGGCGAGCGGCGGCTCGTGCGCGATCAGCGTCCGGACATCCTCGGGGTGCTGCGCGACGAGCGCCAGGGCGTTGACCGCGCCACCGCTGCTGGCGAAGAGATCGACCGGTGCGCCGACCTCCTGGATGATCCGATGCAGGTCGTCGGCGTGCTGCGCCGGACTCGACTCGCTTGCCGGATCTTCCTTCGTGCTGCGCTCTGCGCCACGTGGGTCGTAGGTGATGACGGTGCGATCGGGGAAATGGCTCGCCAGCGTGGCAAAGCCGGCCGCTCCCATCGGCGATCCGATGAGGAAGAGCGGGGGTTGCCCGCTCGAGCTGCCAGGCCGTACGTCGTAGGTCAGTGTTGCGCCGGGCGCATCGATGGTGCGGGCGCTCGCTTCGGTCACGGTCATGATGGTGCTCCTTCGCGTCGTGGTGGCCGTCTCGCAATCCGACTGCGGCGAGTGGCCAGGTTCATCGGTCCTGCTCAGGCCGAGCGGTCGGTGCCCTCAGCCAAGATCGCGTCGATCTGGCCCATGGCGTCGACCATGCCCTGCTCCATGCCCATGGCCAGGACCTGCTCCATCGCCTCGGTGCTCGGGAAGATGCTCTCGATCGACATCCTGGTGCGGCCGCCGCCGACCTCCTCGATCGTCACGCGGCCCTCGTTGCGGGGCAGCGCGTCATTCGGCGTCCCGTCGTCGTTCGCGAAGCCGTCCTGGAACACGAGCAGGTGCGGTGGATCGGTTTCAAGAACGTCCCAGTAGCCCCTTGGCTGGTCGCCCTCGGGGCCGGTCATGTGATACTCGACGCGGCTGCCAGGCGCCAGGTCGTGTCGCGTGAACGTCGCCGGGTAGGTGGGCGGACCCCACCAGCGCTCGAGCTGGCGCGGATCGGCCCAGAGCTGCCACACCCGTTCGGCCGATGCGTCGAACTCGGCGCTGATGGTCATGGTCCCGGCCTTCGGGTCTTTCTGGACGGCGGTGACGGTCATGGGGTCTTCTCCTGCGTGGTTTCCATGATGAGGTCGGTCATGCGGCCGATGCGTTCGCGCCACAGGTCCTCGTATCGGTCCAGCAGGCGCTGCGCCGTGCGAAGCCCTTCGACGTTGGTCCGTACCACCTTGCGACGGCCGATGCGCCGCTTCGTGACCAGTCCCGCCCGTTCCAGCACCGCGACGTGCTTCTGCACAGCCGCGAAGCTCATCGGGTAGTGCCCGGCCAGCTCAGCAATGCCTTCCTCGCCATCGATCGCGCGGCGAACAATGTCGCGCCGCGTGGCGTCGGCGAGGGCCGCGAAGATGCGATCGTGGTCGAAGAATGCCTGCATCGATACAACCATACGGTTGTACTATCATGGTGTCAAGTGGCGCGGATCGACCGCCCCCCAACAGGAGACGACCGATGTCTTTCCAGGCCTATCTCGACAACATCGAACAGAAGACCGGCCGCACGCCTCGCGAGTTCATCGCGATGGCGCGCGAGCGCGGCTACGGCGAGACGACCAAGGCGGGCGAGATCGTCGACTGGCTGAAAGAGGACTTCGGCCTCGGCCGAGGGCATGCAATGGCGCTCGTGTACGTCATCAAGAACGGCCCGGAGATCGGGGACACGCACGTCGGGACCGATGGCGTCCATCGCGACGAGTCAAACGTCCTCCAGCTCGACGGCATCGCCGCACGCAACCAGGCGGAGGCTTGACGTCTCGCTCCGGGGTGACGCTCGAGCTGACACGCTCGCAGATTCTCGCGCAGCGACGCCGTGCGCAGGGGCTCGACGAGCGGCTTCCGGCTGGGCCCGACTCGCTCCGCCGCGCCGCATGGGCGGGCCTGCAGGACAGCGTCCCGCGTTCGGCCCTCCATTCGCTTCACGCTCGCGTCGAGGCGACTGCGCCGGACGCGTGGGAGAACCCGGCGCTTGTCCAGGTGTGGGGACTGCGGTACACGGCCTACGTGGTTCCAGCCGGGGAGCACGCGCCGTTCACGCTCGGCCGGCTGCCGGAGAAGGGAGCTCTTCGCCGCCGCGCAGAGGATCTCGCGGGACGTCTGGGAGAGCACCTCGCGGGTCGAACGGCGCCCTATGGCGAGGCTGGTGAGGCGCTCGGGGTTGATCCGAACAGCCTTCGCTACGCAGCGCTGACGGGAACCGTGCTGATCCGATGGGAGGGTGCCCGCCAGCCGATCCTCTGGACCGTCCCGCGGCCGGAGGTCGACCCCGCCGAGGCGCGCCTCGAGCTCGCACGGCGGTACCTTCACGTCCTCGGACCGTCCACCGCGGCATCGTTCGCCACGTGGGCGGGCATCAACGCATTGGCTGCGGCGGCTACGTTCGACGCCCTTCCCCTTGTTTCGGTGCGCACGCCTCTCGGCGACGGATTGATCTTGGCGGAGGACGAGCCCGCGTTTCGCGCTCGTGCCACGACCGCCGCGGCGGCGAGATTGCTGCCCAGCGGTGATCCGTACTACCTGCTCCATGGCGCCGATCGCGACCTCCTCGTCCCACAACCCGAACGGCAAGCGATGCTGTGGACGTCGCGCGTCTGGCCCGGGGCGCTGCTGGTCGACGGCGAGGTCACAGGGACCTGGCGCCGCTCCAAGGCGGCCGTCACGATCGAGGCGTGGCGCCGGCTCTCGCCGTCCGAGCGCGACGCTGTCGAGGCCGAGGCGGCAAGTTTGCCGCTGCCTGGCGTGGATCGCTCGATCGTCGTCCGCTGGGTTACATGACGGCCAGCCGCGTCCGGTACCCTCGACATCCATCACAGGCATCAGAGGTACCGAATGCAGGCTGACCAGATCCGCTGGCTGTTCGCGTATGACCGATGGGCGACACGCCGGGTGCTGAACGTCCTCGATGGCCTTGACTCGAACGTGTGGGAGCAACCGAACGTGATCGGGGAGCGTGGCTTGGGAGGTGTGCTCGTCCACCACCTGGGCGCGTCGCAGCGCTGGCGGATGGGTCTCGCGAGCCGCGGCGAGGACGAAGGCCCGCGCCCGGAGGACGAGCCGCTGCCGACGGCTGATGAACTGCGCCAGCGCTGGGATGCCGAATGGACGGCGGTCGACGCCTGGCTGCCGAGCCTGACCGATGAGTTCGTCGCCCACGTCTTCGACGACGTGCCCGTCTGGCAGATGCTCGTCCACGTCGTGAATCACGGGTCGCAGCACCGGTCCGAGGCCGCTGTGCTGCTCACCGCGAACGGTCGATCACCCGGCGAGCTGGACATGATCAACTACTCCGAGGAGTTGGTGGGCCGCGGCGAAACCGCGGGCTGACGTTCGACCCGAAGGAGCTTCGCGGCCTCGCGGAGTAGGCTGGACCGATGAGGTCCACGGCCATTCGATACGCCTTCAACATGTGGCCGCAGTACAACCGCCGGCTACGACAGGTTATCGGTGCCATGTCGCCGGAGCAGCTCGCCATCCGGCCGTCGCCGGACCTCTGGCCCATCTGGGCAACCGTCGGCCATCCCGCAGGCATGCGCGTGTACTGGTTGTGCGCCGTGGTCGGAGAACCGGGCGCCGAGACGACGCCGTTCGCCGACGTGCTCGACGGTGGCTGGGAGGACGACCTCGACCGCCCGCGCTCAGCTGATGCGCTTGTCGAGGCTCTCGACTCGGCGTTTGCGATCATGGATCGGTGCCTGGACCGATGGACCCCTGAAATGCTCGGCGACGACATCCGCCGCGAACATGCTGGATCGGTCCAGGTCCACACCCGCAGCTCCATCGTCCAGCGACTCTTCAGCCACGAGGCGTACCACTGCGGCGAGCTGTCGCAGCTGCTCGGGATCCACGGTCTGCCGCAGATCGATCTCTGGCGCTCCGAGGAGGCGCCGTGAGGCAGGCCGTCAGCTAACCGCTCGCTTCACCAGCTCGGCGACCTTCGCCTCGTCGGTAGCGGTCAGCTTTGTGAGCGCCCACGATGTCGGCCACATCGCTCCCTCGTCAAGGTTTGCCGCCTGGTCGAAGCCGATCGTCGCGTAGCGCGCCTTGAACTTATCGGCGGCCTGGAAGAAGCAGACGACCTTGCCATCCTTTGCGTAGGCGGGCATCCCGTACCAGGTCTTCGGCGTGAGATCGGGCGCGTTGGCCTTGACGATCGCATGGAATCGCTCAGCCATGGCTCGGTCCGAATCGGGCATCTCGGCGATCTTGGCAAGCAGATCCGCCTCACCGTCCTGCTTGCTGCCCGCACCACGACCCTTCGCCGCCTTCAGTTCCTTGGCGCGCTCCTTCATGGCAGCGCGTTCTTCGTCCGTCCATTCCTGCGGCGTCTCGTTGCGCGCGGCCGCTCGTTTGGCGGACTTCTGCGTCTCCTTCATTGCAGCTCCTCGCGAATACGCTTGCTGGACGAACCTCATCCTAGGAGACGCCCGTCGTGGTGGCTTCTTCGAAACTGCTCGATTGGGTTCCGCTTATAGGTCAAGTCGACTGAACGAGGCCTGTTCCTGACCCCGACTGGCCACGGGGATCATGCCGCAGCTGCGTTCGTCGCGGCCACAGTCTGGATCGGAGTCGACGGTGGCGTCGCAGTCGACCCGGATGCCTTCTCGAAGGTGGCCAGGATTGGCGCATCGGCCCTGAAGCCCTTGAAGGTCATCCAGAGTCCGATCGAGAGCTCCCAGAAGAAGATCGGCACGGTGGCGATGCCCGTCCAGGCGGACTGGGGATCGTTGACCCCGAACATCATGCCGATGGTCGACGAGAACAGGAGTGGGGCACCGATGAGGCCCGCGATCGGGATGATCCTCGGCACGAGCCGCGATCGGTACATCAGGGTCCCGAGCAGCAGGGCGTTCATGACGGGCATGAGCCCCGGGCCGAACAGGAACGTCCAGTCGCGGACCTTGACGAGCGCCTGACCGATGACGGTCAGGCTCGCAGCCTCGGCACCCGTCGCTCCGTCGGTTCTCAGCGACACCGCGGTGAGGAGGGCGACCGCGCTGACGACGATGATCGCGCCTTCCATGACCCGGGTGGTCACGAAGCCGAGCGCCAGGCCCTCGTGTTGCCGCCTGACCACCGAATAGAGCGCCACCGCGGTCCCGATGCCGGCGAATGCCGTGACCAGGTCGAGGAAGGTGCCGAGGATGACCTGCGTGTCGGCCCCGGCACCGATGAGGTAGTCCGGATTCGTCAGGAGTGGCTCCTGGAGGAAGTAGGCGGGGATCGAGCTGATGAAGGTGACGAGGTAGAGGATGCCCGCCACAAGTGCGACCTTGCGCGCCGATGTCATGAGTGTGTCCTTTCGAACGTGGGGCTGGCGGGTCGAGCCCCGCCAGCCATTCGGAGGGAGTCGGCTATGCGGCCGTGGCCGCGTCTGCCGTGCGCGCGCCCGCGGCCCTGAGCGGTGCCGGGTTCGTGCGGCTCTCGGACCACAGCGAGTACCCCAACCAGGCCAGGCCGATGCTGATCGGCACGGCTGCCAGGCGCTGGTTGCCGATCAGCGTCGCGATCGGCAGACCAATCGCGAGGCCGAAGGCGAAGACGCCGGATGCCCAGCGTGAGAGGACGCCGGCTCGCAGATTCGCGATCCCGAACAGGAGCGTTCCGCCGATGAAGGGCAGGCTCGCTGCGGACCACATCAAGGGAAGGGCACCGAGGTCGAAATTGTACGGACTGCCCATGACCATCGCGTTGAACGCATCGACGAAGTCCGGGTTGCTGGTCGCGAGCAGCGGCTCGACGAGCGCCTCAATGAAGCCGCCCCCGATGTTGAGCAGGAGCCCGAAGCTCAGCGCGACGAAGCCGACGAGGCCGATCCAGCCGAGCTTCTCAACCTGCCGCGCGTAGATGCCCGTGACACCGACGACGAACAGCGTCAGCATGACGAGCGACAGGTAGTGGACGATGCCCCAGGCATCGCTGGCGACCGCCTCGACGGTCTCGGGGGGATGGACGATCTGGACGATCACGAACAGCGCTCCGGCCAGCATGGCCGCGATGCTCGTCGCTCGAATCAGTCCGGTCGTGGTGACTTTCATGATGTCCTCCGTTCTCGAGCCCCACCGGGCTCGTCTTCGTCTTGTGCGACCTCGGCGACCGAGATCAGCTGAATGCCAAGGTCCCGCAGCTTCTGGAGCAGGCCGTGCAGGGCCGCCTGGTCGGCGACGATCCCGGTGAGGGCGGTCGTGCCGTCCGCGGCGTGCATGAGGCTCATGCCCTCGAACCAGGCGGCCCACCTGGTCTGGAGGTGCCCCTGGATGCGGACCTCGAAGCGCCGAGCCTCGCGGCTCTCCGCCCTCGATCCGCCCGATCCGTCCATCGCGCTCCTCTCGGTTCCCGTGGTTGCGCCGGCGGGTCGCCGGTGTGTCGATGCCAACCACGGTGGGCGGGGAGCGGAAAAGGCGCATCCCCAGATGTGGGGATCGCCAGGGGGAATCGGCGGCTAGTGGCTCGTCCGGGTCGTGAGGCCGAGCTCCTCACCGCGGCGAACCGCGAGGCGCCGGCCATTGACGCCGAGCTTCGCGTAGATGCTCTTGGTGTGGCTTCGGACCGTGCTCAGGCCGACGACGAGCTCTCGCGCGATGCCCGGCCCGTCCAGGTCAGTCGCCAGGAAACGCAGAACCTCCAGCTCGCGATCGCTGAGCGGCTCGGCCAGTGGCTGCCTTCGGCGGCGGTTGCCGGCGGCCAGCAGGCGCCGGGCGTACGGCGGGCTGATGCCGTGCGCGACGGCCAACTCCAGCAATGCGGTCATCGGCGGGCCCTCCGCGATGAAAATCCTGACGTGGGCCTCCGGCTCGGCCAGCGCCATCGCCCGGCGCAACGCGGTGAGTGCCTGCCCGTCGTCGTCGAGCGCGCGGCGAGCGATCGCCAGCAGCACAAGCACTTCGATCACCGTTCGCTGCCTCCCGCCGGCCGCCGCCGCCGCCTGGAGGCGGTCGAGAAGGGCCACCGCGTCGCGCATCGGACGGTCGTCTCCGGTCGTCGTGGATCGGGCCATGAGGACGCGCGCGAGCGTGACGTGCTCGAACTCGCCCAGGTAGTCGAGGTCGTCATCGGCAACTATGCCGCGCTCGTTGACCCAGTCCTCAGCATCGGCCAGGCGACCACGGGCGATCCGGAATCGGGCCGTCAGCGCACGAATCGGGCGCACCACCGGGAAGTACTCGCTGACGTACGTCCGCTCGGCCTCGTCGAGCAGACCGATGGCGGCGTCGGCGTCGCCCTCGGCCGCGCGGAGGAGTGCGGTGACGATTCGACGCCGAGATGCGTTCTGCGGGAGGCCTGCTCCGCGCTCGTCAAACTGCGTACTGGTGAGCAGGTGGTCCGCGGCGGCATCCAGGTCGTTCGACTCCAACGAGAGCTCAGCCAAGCCCGTGTGCATGTCGGCCGCTCCACGCAGCGCCGATCCGTTCTTGGCGGTCGCGAGCTCCAACCCCCGTTCGTACGTGCGCCGCGCGTCACGCAGGCGACCCTGCGCTGCCCGGATCTCCGCCAGGGGACGCATGCAGGCCGTGGCGCTCACGGTGTAGCCCGCGCGATTCAGGCTGACCATCGCATCGGTCCAGTAGTCATGCGCAACCTCGAGGTCACCGGTCGCCCAGTGCGCCAGGGCGAGGAAGCCGGCGGCCCCACCTCGGCCGATCGGGTCGTCATCGCCCGCCAGCTCAAGGCCCCGACGCGCGTGCGCGAGTGTGCCCTCCCGATCGCCGTGGAGCTGCGCCCGGGCTGCCCGGTACATTGCGATCGCACTCGGGAGGCGGGCGAAGGCCGACTCATCCACGACGACCATCTCCGAGCCCGTCCGTGCCCCGGGATCCAGCCATCGCTCGGCGTCGTCGAGGAGGTCGTCCACATCATTGAGCTCGCCGTTGGACATGAGCGCGCCGATGTACCCCTCGCTCAGTACCGGCCGATTCCGAAAGATCTCGCGCGGAAGCGCCTCCAACCAGCGGCGCAGGGTCGCATCCTGGCGGCCTCGCCGCAGGTCGGGGAGGGCGAGCTCGATCAGGTGCGCCGCCCGTTCGGAGTTCTCTCCGGCCAGGGCATGGCGGATGGCCCGGTCGCGTTCGCCGTTGCGCTCGAACCATTCGCTGGCTCGCCGATGGAGCTCGGTGATGGCCTCCGGCCGTTCGTCGAGCAGGCGAGCCCGAAGCACGTCCGCGAACAGATGGTGATACCGATACCAGCGGCGATTGGCGTCGAGCGGGACGACGAACAGGTTCGCGCGATCAAGGGCCTCGAGCGTCCCTCGGCCACCGCTGTGGCCCGTCACGGCGTCGCACAGCGGTCCGGTCAGCCGGTCCAGGATGCTGGTGTCCAGCAGGAACGCCCGGACGTCATCGGTTTGGCGTTGGAGCACCTCCTCGACCAGGTAATCGACCACGAGCCGATCATCCCCGGCGAACCCCGCGATGAACCTGGCGGCGTCATCCCGGCCCTGGATCGAAAGCGCCGCCAGCTGGAGCGCGGCGATCCATCCCTCGGTGCGGGCCTCCAGCGTGGCGACGTCGCTCGCGGCAAGGTCCAGGCCCGCCACCTCGTTCAGGTACGTGGCGGTTTCGTCTGCGGTGAAGCGCATGTCTGCGGCGCGGATCTCGACCAGCTCGCCGCGCGCTCGCAGGCGAGCGAGTGGGAATGCCGGATCGGCTCGGGTGGCGATCACGACGTGCGCGTGCGGTGGCAGGTGCTCGATCAGATCGGCCATCTGCTGCTGGACATCCGCCGCATCCACAACGTGGTAGTCGTCGAGGACAAGCGTGACGTCGTCCTCGACCCTGCCCAGGTCGTTCACGAGGGCGGCCAGCACCGATTCGATCGGCGGCGACTGAGCATCCTGCAGCATCGTGCTGGCGCTTCCGGCCGACGGCACCGCGCGATGGACCGACGCCGCAACGGAGGTCCAGAACGACGTGACGTCGTTGTCCGCCTGTTCGAGGGACACGAACGCCATGGTCGCCCGGCCCGCCTCGGCGCTGGCCGCCATCCACTCGGCAAGCAGCGTGGTCTTTCCGAAGCCTGCCGGCGCGGCGATGAGGGTCAGTCGTCCGCCGGCGCCGCGCTCCAATCGTTCTTCAAGCCGCGATCGAGAGACGAGCGATCCGCGCGGGCGGGAAGCGTAGAACTTCGTGTCGACGATGGGACGGGCCACGCCACACTGTAGTCGCCGACGGATCACTGGTCCGCCGCCATGGGACGCGTACCAGATCACTCCCACGAGCATCTACGCAATGGCGATGACCGAGCCGAACGGCGCCACGCGCTGGCGGCTGTGAAGCAGTCCGCTTGCCCCATAACCGTGATCTTCCTGCACTGCACGACACGCGTTTCGCGCGGACGTTCTGGCACCATGGATAGGCTGCGTCGAGCACGCTACGGAGGATCCGATGACCTGGGAACAAGCCGAGGAAGTTGCCAAGTCGCTCCTGAAGTGCCCGCTGTGCGGCGGAACCGAGTTCGATCGTGAGCAGGGACGAATGGACTCCCGCTGGGGGATCACGAGCCACAAGCTCGTGCTTCAGATCTGCCGCCGATGCGGCCTCGTCCTCCAGTTCTCCGCCGGCCGCGGAATATTCGACTTCGACTGAGTCCATACCAATGAATTTTCCGCCGCGTGGGGGTCTATGAGGACATGAGCAAGGTACGAGCGGACATCTCGATATCCCTGGACGGCTACGTGGCCGGTCCCAACCAGAGCATGGATGAGCCGCTTGGCGAGGGCGGCGAACGGTTGCACGGCTGGGTGGTGGTGCTCAAGGCGTGGCGCGAGGCACACGGCATGGAAGGCGGCGAGGAGAACGTCAACGATGCCGTCCTCCGCGATACGAATGCTAACGTTGGCGCCGAGATCATGGGTCGGGGCAAGTTCGGACCGCCACGCCGCGGACCCTGGGGCGACGATCCGTGGCAGGGCTGGTGGGGTGACGCTCCGCCGTTCCACAAGCCGGTCTTCGTCCTGACCCACCACGAGCGGGACCCACTGACCCTCTCGGACACGACCTTCACCTTCGTGACCGATGGAATCCACGCTGCGCTCCAGCACGCGAGGGAGGCGGCTGGCGAGAAGGACGTCTTCATCGGCGGTGGCGCCGATGTGATCAACCAGTTCCTGGGGGCCGGCCTGCTCGACGAGCTGGAGCTGCACCTCGTCCCGGTCGTCCTGGGCGGCGGCGCGCGCCTCTTCGCCGCTGTCGGCCCGAATATGAACCTGGCCCTCCTGCGCGTGGTCGAAGCGTCCGGGGTCACGCACCTCAAGTACCGCGTCGTGAGCTGACAACGACCCCGTGTCTCTTGCGCCGGCGAGGATGATCTGGCCAAGCGCACCGATTATCGGCGCGTCACCCCATGAGCCGAGGTAAACGCCGATGTCCGCTGAGCGACCGCAGACACTGACCCCCGTCATGCCGATTACGTCGATCGATGACCCGAGAACCATCAGCCTGCTGACCACTGAGCACTGGAGCCTGCTGAGTGCCCGGTCGCTCGCGTACAACGAGGCGTTCGTGCGCGCCGGCATGTTCCTCACGTTCCTGTCGATGTCGTTCGTCGCCCTCGCCCTTGTGGCCCAGGCGATGTCCTTCGGTGAGAGCTTCTTGTCCATCGCCGCCCTCGTGTTGGCGTTCGACTTCGTCGTCGGTGTGACAACGTTCCTGCGGATGAACGGGGCGAACTTCGACGATCTGCGCGCGCTGCACGGGATGGCTCGCATTCGCCACGCTTACACACAGATCACGCCACTCGTGACGCCATACTTCACCGTGGCCACGCACGACGATATCGATGCGGTCTTGACCGCCTACGGACCGCTGCCGGAGCGATTGTCGGGTCAGTTCCTCTACGGGCTGAGCACGTCGTCCGGCATGATCGCTCTCATCGTTTCGATGGTCGGAGGCGTGCTGACCACCGTGTTGGCGATGCTCATCGGCCTTGAGGGCAGTGCGCCGACATGGACCGGCGTGGCGGGCGGGATCGTCGTCCTTGCCGCCCTGTTCGCGTTTACGGAACGTGTGATCCTACGCGAACAGCGCCGCTTCACCGTCCTCTTCCCAACCCCTGTCGCCGAGCCCGTGGTCAGCGCGAGGAGTGACGAGGCGTAGGCGGCGGCCGAGGTTCGCGTCCGAACGCCGAGCTTCTCGAAGCTGTGTCGAGGTGCTTTCGGACGGTCTGCGCCGGGGTCACGCACCTCAAGTACCGCGTCGTCACGTAGGCTCCCCGGTCAATCGCCTTCTCGGGCGACCTCGCGATTCCTGATCTGGACGATGCTGGTCACCAGCTCGGTCGGGACCGGCTCATCCGCGGGAAACCGGATGGTGCCCTTCCCGACTGCGTAGGGACGCAGCGCGTCGCCCAGCTCTTCGAGCATGGCGTCGCTCCATGCGAAGAGGCTGTAGTGGCGTTTGAACGCTTCGTACGAGACGAGGAACCGATCGTTCAGACGAAATGCCGGCATGTTGTAGGCGATCGCCTCGGTCGCGGTCGGTGCTGCCGCGCGGATCGCGCGACGGAGCTGCTCCATGACCGCGCGGCGGTCGTCAGGCAGCTGCGCCATGTAGTCGTCAACGTCCCGATACCTGGTCACGGTGCGAATGGGTTGAAGATCCGGACCGCCCCGAACGCTCGGTCGCCCTGCA
>JBDTNK010000046.1:0-15266 GCA_039933775.1 Chloroflexota bacterium
GACGCGCTTCGGGACGTCCTCGCGCGCCGTGCCGCCGCCGAGGGCGTGCTCGACGTCGCCTACGCCACCTACGACTCGCCGCTGGGCCCGCTCAACGTGGTCGTCACGCGGCACGGCCTGGTACGCCTCTCCTATCCCGGCGAGCCGATCGACGCGCAGCTCGAGGAGCTTGCCCGCCGCATCTCGCCGCGCATCCTGCATGCCCCCGAACGGACCGATGCGGTGCGCCGCGAGCTCGACGCCTACTTCGCGGGCGGGCGCCACGAGTTTGACCTGCCGATCGACTGGGCCCTGGTGCGTGGCTTCGCGGGCGACGTCCTGCGCGCCACCAGCCGGATCCCGTTCGGCGCGACCTCGAGCTACCGTGAGATCGCCGCCGCCGCCGGCTCGCCCAATGCGTACCGCGCGGCTGGCAACGCGCTGGGCTCCAACCCGATCCCGATCGTCGTCCCATGCCACCGAGTGCTCCACGCCGGTGGGGGACTGGGCGGCTACACCGGCGGCCTCGACCGAAAGCGCTTCCTCCTGCGCCTCGAGGGGGTCGTCGAGTCCTGAACCTCCCGGGGAACCGAGTGAGGAGGGCGGCAAGCGTCCCGCATGCCCCTCCAGTGCGATAATCACAGCCACATGACGATCACCAAGAAGCCAGACGCGCGTCCCGCTGCCGCATCGTGGGGACTCGCCGCCTCCGGTCGCGTGCCGTGGGAGTACGCGCCGGCACCAGAGGCGACCGATCACATCTCGATCGAGCGGTCCTACGGCCTGTTCATCGACAACGAGTTCCGCGCGGCGAAGGGGCGGGGCACGTTCGAGGTCATCAACCCTGCCACCGAGGAGACGCTCTCGCGGGTCGCGAAGGCCACGCCGGCCGACGTCGATCGCGCCGTGAGCGCGGCACGCCGCGCTCACGCATCGGTCTGGTCCAAGCTGCCGGGACGTGAGCGCGCCAAGTACCTGTATCGGATCGCGCGCATCTTGCAGGAGCGCAGCCGCGAGTTTGCGGTGGTCGAGACGATGAACTCCGGGAAGCCGATCAAGGAGAGCCGCGACGTCGACGTGCCGCTCGCCGCGGCGCACTTCTTCTACTACGCCGGCTGGGCTGACAAGCTCGAGTACGCCTTCCCGAACCGCTCCCCACGATCGCTCGGCGTGGCGGCGCAGATCATCCCGTGGAACTTCCCACTGATGATGCTGGCCTGGAAGATCGCACCGGCACTGGCGGCCGGCAACACGGTCGTCCTCAAGCCAGCCTCAACGACACCGCTGAGCGCCTACCTGTTCGCCGACGTCGTGCGCCAGGCGGAGCTGCCGCCGGGCGTGGTGAACATCATCACCGGGCCGGGCGAGATCGGCATGGAGCTGGTGCGCCACCCCGACGTCAACAAGGTCGCCTTCACCGGCTCGACCGCGGTGGGCAAGATGATCGGGCGCGCGGTGGCCGGCAGCGACAAGAAGCTGACCCTCGAGCTCGGCGGCAAGGCGGCGAACATCGTGTTCGACGATGCGCCGCTCGACCAGGCCATCGAGGGCATCATCAACGGCATCTACTTCAACCAGGGCGAGGTGTGCTGCGCCGGATCCCGCCTCTTCGTGCAGGAGAGCATCTACGAGCCGCTGATCGACAAGCTCAAGGCGCGCCTCGGCACTCTCCGCGTGGGCGATCCGCTCGACAAGAACACCGATGTCGGGGCGATCAACTCCGCCGCCCAGCTGGCCAAGGTGCGCGAGCTCGTGGCGGTCGGCATCGAGGAGGGTGCGGAGATGTTCCAGCCCGACTGCAAGCTCCCGGACCGTGGCTTCTTCTTCGTGCCGACCCTGTTCACCGGCGTCAGCCAGAGCCACCGCATCGCGCAGGAGGAGATCTTCGGGCCGGTGCTGTCGGTGCTCACCTTCCGCACGCCCGACGAGGCGATCGAGAAGGCCAACAACACGCCGTACGGCCTCTCGGCGGGGGTCTGGACCGAGAAGGGGAGCCGCATCTTCAAGATGGTGAACGCGATGCGTGCCGGCGTGGTGTGGGCCAACACGTTCAACCGCTTCGATCCGACCAGCCCGTTCGGTGGTTACAAGGAGTCCGGCTACGGGCGCGAGGGTGGCATTCATGGCCTCGGCGCGTACCTCGATCTCTCGGGATCGAACGGCACGAGCGTCCGATGAGTCCGCGCACGAAGACCGCGGCTGCCGCCCGGCGCCGGACGCCATCGGTCCTGGAGGCGCGCGCCGCGCAACCGCTGGCGACGAGCGGCGCGAACGGGGGCGGGCGGCTCGGCGTGCGCAAGACGTACAAGCTCTACATCGGCGGCGCCTTCCCGCGCACCGAGTCGGGACGCGCGTACGAGGTCTTCGGTGCAACCGGCGAGCTGCTGGCCAATGCCTGTCGCGGCACGCGCAAGGACATTCGCGAGGCGGTTCGCGCTGCGCGCAAGGCGTTCCCCGGCTGGGCGGCCAAGACCGCCTACAACCGCAGCCAGGTGCTGTATCGCATCGCGGAGCTGATGGAGGGGCGGCGCGACCAGTTCGTGGCCGAGGTCATGGCCTCGGAGGGCGTCTCGCGCCTGCGCGCGACGCGCAGCGTGGATGCCGCCATCGACCGATGGGTCTGGTACGCCGGCTGGGCCGACAAGTATTCGCAGCTGATCGGCACGGTCAACCCGGTCGCCGGCAGCTACTTCAACTTCAGCGTCCCCGAGCCGACCGGCGTTGTCGGCGTGATCGCCCCCGAGGCGTCGTCGCTGCTGGGCCTGGTCAGCCGGCTCGCCCCGGTCATCGTGAGCGGCAACGCGGCGGTCGTCATCTCCTCGCAGACACGCCCGCTGCCGGCGGTGACGCTGTCCGAGGTGCTCGCCACCTCCGACGTGCCGGGCGGCGTGGTGAACCTCATCACCGGGCTGCGTCGCGAGCTGGTCGACCACCTGGCGGGTCACATGGACGTGAACGCGCTCGACGCCTTCGGCGCATCGACCGATGAAGCTGCAGCGCTCGAGGAGATCGCCGTCGAGAACGTCAAGCGCTTCGTCCGGCCGCCCTCCGCCGGTCTCGAGCGCTACGACTGGCAGGCCGATGGGGCACAGTCGCCGTACCTCATCGGGCAGTACGTCGAGATCAAGACCGTCTGGCATCCCATCGGGGCCTGAGCCGGCCCGATGCCTCGACCTCGCACCGTGCAGCGTGGCGCTGACTCGGTCATCAGCAACGGTGAGCTGGCGCGCGTCTTTCGCGAGATCGGCGACATGCTCGACATCATGGGCGAGGTCGTCTACAAGGCGGTCGCCTACCGCCGCGTGGCCGATGCCGTGGAGCGCTTTCCGGCCGACGTCGCCGCGCTCTACCGCGCCGGCACGCCGCCGAAGCTGCCGGGGGCCGGTCCCGCGCTCAGCGCGAAGCTCGACGAGCTCTCGCGCACGGGCCAGCTGGCCTATCACGAGCGGCTGCGCAGCCAGGTGCCGATCTCGCTGCTCGGCCTGCTCGCCGTCCCGGGCGTCGGGCCACGGACCGTGCGACTGCTGCAGTCCGAGCTGGGGATCGCCTCGCTCGACGGGCTGCATGCCGCCGCCGAGGCCGGATCGCTGCGCGGGGTGAAGGGACTCTCGGCGCGAACCGAGCAGAACATTCTCGAGGGCATCGCGCGCCTGGGACGGGACACGGGGCGCCTCCTGCTGCACGACGCCGACCGCTTGGCGACCCGCCTCATCGAGGAGCTGCGCTCGGTGGCCGGGGTCATTCGCATCGAGGCGGCCGGGTCCCTGCGGCGACGCCGCGCCACGATCGGGGACCTGGACCTGCTCGCCGCGGTCACCGACCCCGCGGCGGTCATCGCGGCCCTGGACGGCCTCCACGCCGTCGAGCGCGTGCTCGCCGCGGGCACGGACAAGTCGAGCATCGTGATGCGCGACGGGCCGCAGATCGACCTGATGGTCTGCCCGGCGGCCGCGTGGGGCACGTATCTCGTCCACTTCACCGGCAGCAAGGAGCACAACGTCGCCCTGCGCGGCATCGCGCTGGACCGCGGCCTCTCGCTGTCGGAGAAGGGCTTCAAGCGCCTCGACACCGGTGAGCTGCTGCTCGCCGCGGACGAGGAGGAGGCATACGCCCGCCTTGACCTGCCGTGGATCCCGCCCGAGCTGCGCGAGGGCGACGGCGAGATCGAGGCGGCGCGTGCCGGCGAACTGCCGGTCCTGGTCGAGCTGGACGAGGTCCGCGGCGATACGCACGTGCACTCGGACTGGACCGATGGCGTCGACTCGATCGAAGCCATGGCCCGCGCCGCGCGCGACCAGGGACGCGATTGGATCGTGCTGACCGATCACTCGCCCAGCCTGGGCATCACGAACGGCCTCTCCCCGGAGCGCGTGGCCGCGCAGCGCGACGAGATCGGGCGGCTGAATGCCGAACTCAGCCCGTTTCGCATCCTGCACGGCACCGAGCTCGAGATCCGCGCCGACGGCAGCCTCGACTACGACGACGCGCTGCTCGCGTCATTCGACGTCGTCATCGCCAGCATGCACAGCGCCCGAAGCCAGGCGCCCGAGCAGCTGACGCGTCGCGCCATCGCCGCGATCGAGCAGCCGCACGTCGACGTGCTGGCCCACCCGACGGGGCGCATCGTGAACAGCCGCGACGCGATCAGCATGGACTGGGAGGCGATCTTCGCGGCCGCGGCGCGCACCGGGACGATGCTCGAGATCAACGGCAGCCCGCGCCTGGACCTGCCCGATGAGCTGGCGCGCAGCGCCGGACGCGCGGGTGTGACGCTCACCGTCTCCAGCGACGCGCATCGCACCGAGGAGCTCGACAACCTGCGCCACGGCGTCTCGGTCGCGCGCCGCGCGTGGCTCACCGCGGACCAGGTCGCCGGCACCCGCGACGCGGCGGGCCTGCTGGCGCTGTGCGGATGAACGGCCGGCTGACGCGGCGGCGTGCCGCGAGCGCGATTCGCGACCGCATCGAGCGCCCCGAGGCGATCGTCCTCGCCGTGCTGCTCGCGGTCATCGCCGCGGTCGGCTGGCTCTCCTCGGGACCGATGCTGGCCGTCGCGGTGGCGCTGGCGCTGGCGATCGGCGGCTTCGGGGCGATCTACCTGCTCGGCCCCGCGCAGCAGGGGCTGGGACTGGGTCGCTACCTGGTCATGGCCCTCGCCGCGGCGGCGCTCACGCTGTTCGGGCGCTCGCTGCCGGGCGGCGTCGTCCTGCTCCTCGGGCCGGTCGCGGCGGTGCTGCTGTGGTCGGTGATCTGGCTCGAGATGCGGGTCGCGCGCTCGGGAGGCGGGTTCCGGCTCGGCATCGACCTCGTCCTCGTGGGGATCATCTTCGCGGCATGGGCGGGGCTTATCGACCTGTTCGGGGCCGATGGCTGGCCCTCTCCCGTGATCCTGCTCGCCGCGGGCGGCTTCGTGCTCGCCCTGCGCTCCGCCGAGGCGCGCGGCCGCGCGTCCGGCGCGGCCGCCTTCGAGGCGGTCCTCCACACGCTCGCCGTTGCCGAGGTGGCCGCGGCGCTGCTCCTGCTGCGGCTTCCCGGCGCCATCGGGCCGGCGCTGGTGGCCCTTGCCTTCTACGCCTGGTCGGGTGCCGCGGATGCCCTGGCGGAGGGCTCATCGGGCTGGAACGTGCTCAGGGAGTACGGCAGCCTGGCGCTCCTCGGCCTGCTGCTGGCGTTCCTGGTGCACGCAGGCTGACCGCCGCATCGGGAGCTCGCGGCGTCTCGCGTTGACACCGCTATGGGGCGGTGATACAACGGGGCGCCTCAGCGCGCCGGTTCGCTGCGCGCTGCCCTCACGACAGATCGGAGACCGGTCATCACCATGACCCTGGGAGACACGGAACAGACCACGAGACAGCGGCGCCAGCTGGCCGAGGCGGCGATCGAGCATGCCACCGACGGTAACTGGGAGGCGGCGGTCGAGGCCAATCGCGGCCTCCTCGAGCTCGGCGCCGACGTGGATGCCTACAACCGGCTCGGCAAGGCGCTGGCCGAGCTGGGTGACAACGCGGCCGCGCTCGAGGCGTACGAGCATGCGCTTGAACGAGACGCCACCAACCGCATCGCAATGCGCAACACCGAGCGCCTGCGCCTGCTGGGCGCAAGCTCGACCGGCAACGGCGGCTTGGATGGCCGCGTCGTGCGCGCGCCGGCGACGCTCTTCATCGAGGAGATGGGGAAGACCGGCCACGCACGCCTGATCAATATCGCGCCGCCCCGCCAGCTGGCAAGCCTCTCGGCCGGCGACGCGGTCGGCCTGCGCGTCGACGGCGAGCAGCTGATCGTGAACGTCGGAACGGCCGAGATCGGCCAGGTCGAGCCGCGCATCGCAACGCGGCTTCTCAAGCTGATCGCCGGCGGCAACCGCTACGAGGCGGCTGTCACGCAGGTTCACGACGATGATGTTCGCGTCATCATCCGCGAGGTGTTCGCGCATCCGAGCAACTTCGGGAAAGTCTCGTTTCCCGGGTCGTCTGGCGCCCGCGCGGCTGACGTCAGACCGTACATGAAGGGCACCCCGCTCCGCTACGATGACGACGAGGAGAGCGAGGAGGTCGACGAGGACTCCGAGGAGGTCGAGGAGCTCGATACCAGCCTGCCGGAGTACTCGGCCGAGCCCGAGCTCGAAGAGGAGCTCATCGAAGAGACGTAGGAGCCCATGAGCGACGCGGACGGGCGAATCATCGACCATGTCGTCCTTCCGCGCCGCCGGGCCGGCCTCGCGCTGCTCGAGCGCTACTTCCCATCGCCAGCCGATAACGTCCTCGACGCCGAACTGACCGCCTTCGCCGCCCAGGGCGACACGGTCCTGGATCCCTGGGCCGGGACCGGGTGGACGGCTCGCCGTGCCCTGGCGGCCGGCATGAACGCCGTTGCAGCCGAGGCGAGTCCCTTTGCGCAGCTCGCCGCGCAGGCGCTGCTGGGCAGCATCGAGCCGCCGCTCCTGGACGCCGCGCTCGCCCAGCTGGCCAGCGCCAAGCGCGTCGACGTCCCGTTGCGCCAGCACGTCGAGGAGCTCTACGTCACCCGCTGCCCGACCTGCCGCGCCGCGGTCGTCGGCGAGCAGTTCATCTGGCCGCGCGGCGGTGATGCGCCGGGTCGCAAGATCTTCCGCTGCTCGACCTGCGATCTCGCCATCGGCGGGCCCGACGAGCGAGTCGCAGCCGTCGACGCGGCGGACCTGGCCAAACTCGGGATCGAGCGCCCGCCTGAGCCCGAGATGGAGCCGATCCCGGGGCCCGACAACGACGAGGACCTGCCGCCGGCACCGATCGGCCTGAGCCTCGGAGCCGATCCGATCGGCGAGGCGGGTGGGCCACCTGCCCCCGCGCCGCTGGCCATCGATCCGCCGTTCAGCGGGGGATTCGAGACGCCGCGCTATGCCTCCACGGTCCGCCCCGAACCGCGTCCCGGCGCAGGTGGCGACGTGCGCCAGAGCCTCGCCTACCTGGAGCTGCGCGACCGCTTCCCGATTCTCGACGGGCGCGACGAGCTGGTCGACGAGCTGCTGGCGCTGTTCACACCTCGCAACCTGCACGCGCTGCAGGTCATCGCCGCCAAGATCGACAGCGAGATCCGCGACGGACCGATCGCGAACGCGCTGCGCCTCGCGCTGGCCGCGTGCCTGCTGCCCGCCAGCCGGCTCAACGGCTACCCGGGTCGCGTCGCCAGCCTGCGCATCAGCGGCGGGCACGTCCGCCAGCCGGCAAGCCGCCACCAACGCGAGGTGAACGTCTGGCGCCTCTTCGAGGATGCCGTCGCCGACGTGCGGACCGCCATCACGCTGCCGGGGGCTGAGCGCCACGCGGCGCGCTTCGCTGCCGACGCCGCGGAGCTTGGCGCCATGCAGGGCGCCAACCTGCTCTGGATCCGATGCCGCCCGGCGGCGGTCGGGGAGTACCTGCCCGAGGAGCGTGTCGACCTCGTCCTCGGCGCACCGTCGGCCGTCGCGTCGCTCGACGAGCTGAGCTTCGAGTACCTCGCCACCGCCTTCCTGCTTGGGCGCGAGGCGGCCGCCACGCTGCGCCTCGAGCCACTGTTCGGCGGGCCCATGCCACCGCCCGACGGCGCCGAGGCGACGGCGCTGCGGCGAGGGCTGGCCTCCGCTGCCGGCGCGTTGCGGCCTGGCGGATGGTGCAGCCTCATCCTGGAGAGCAACGATCCGGAGCGGGTCGTGGCAACCGCGATCGCCGGGGCCTCGGCCGGGCTGCGCCTGGCGTCGATCGTGCCGCGCGAGTCCGACGCGTCGGGCGATGGCGTGGTGATCCGCCTGCGCAAGCCCTCGGCCGAGGATCGGCTGCGAGACGCAGTCGGCGCGCGGCCGCTGCGCCTGGGCGCCGCAGCGGGACAGCTCACCTATCCGGAGCTGGTCGAGGCCATCGACGACGCGAGCGTTGGACTGCTGCGCGACCGCGGCGAGCCGGCGAGCCTGCTGCGCATCACCTGCGCCGTGCTGCTCGAGCTCCAGCGCCGCGGCCTGCTGGCGCGGATCGCCATGGAGCGCGTGTCACGCAGCGGCGAGGCGGGATCCGGCGAGGAGGCCGATATCGGACAACGCGGCGCAACGTTGCTGGGTGGGCTGCTGCGCGAGGAGCTCGGGCGCGACGACCATGCCTCGATCGTGCGCCTCGAGGGCGATCGTGCCACCTGGTGGCTGCGCGAGCCCGAGCTCGCGGAATCCCCGCTGGCCGACCGCGTCGAATGGGCCGCCTACTCGCTCCTCTCGACGGCTGGCGGCCTGGACGAGCACAGCTTCATGGATCGGCTCTTCCGGCTCTTCCCGGGCATCGCCTCGCCAGACGAGGAGCTGGCACGGGCCTGCCTTGCAGCCTACGCGGCGGTCGGGGAGCGAGGGCGCCTGGTCACAGAGGATGAGCTTGCGAGGCGCTTCGACGACCACAGCCGCATGATCGCCACGCTCGTCGACTACGGCCACCGGGTCGGGATGCGTGCCTGGATCGGCCGCAACGAGCAGCGTCGCCTGCATGACGGCCAGCCGCTCGGGATGCGGCTCACCGACGAAGAGCGGCGCGCCTACCTGCCGCTCGTCATCCGGGCACCGGCCGAGGTGGTGGGCGAGGTTGACGTGCTGTGGTACGTGCGCGGCCGTTCCGCCCTGCTGTTCGAGGTCGAATGGACGGCGATGATCGGCGCCGCGGTGCTCGATCGCGGGCGCCGCATCCCGATCAACGACCAGCAGGCACGCTTCCTCGTCATTCCCGCGGAGCGCGCCGAGCTGCTGCGGCTCAAGCTGAGCCGATCCCCGTGGCTGCGCGCTGAGATGGGGCGGCAGAACTGGCACGTCCTGAAGTGGCAGCATCTCGAAACGATCGCCGATCGGCCGGCGGCGAGCCTCGAGGCGCTCGAGCCGGTGCTCGGCCTCGATCCACTCATCGAGCGAGGCGGCGAGCAGCTCACGATCTTCGGTGAGTAGCTCCCTCGCTTACCGGCCGAGCAATGTACTATCCGCGTCGGGAGTGCCGTGGTTCCCCCCTGCGGCACTCCCATCTGTGCCTTCCGCAGCGCGGCGGCGGGCACCACGCCGGCCCATCGCACGCCGCACGACACTCATGACCTCATCCACATACGGCTGTCCCTGTCCCGTCTCGAGCGCGTGCGTCAGGCAGCCATCGATGTGGTCCTCGAGGACCAGCAGCGCCACGCCGTCGGCGGCGGCGATGAGCGCCTCGATCTGCTGCAGGATGTCCAGGCAGTAGGCCTCGTCCTCCACGAGGCGCGTGATGCCGCGGGCCTGTCCCTCGATCCGCCGCAGCCGGTTGACGAGCACGGAGCGGTCCTTCGTGTAGCTGTGTCGGAAATGGTCGTGTGCGCTGGAGGCGCCATCGGTCTCAGTCATACTGTGGGGCAGTATGCACAGCCCGCCGCCGGAGGGTCAATGGCGTGGCCGGGTGGTTGGGCTACGATGCTCGGATGACTCCCATTGAGCGCCACGACCTGATCAGCCCGCTCGAGCGTGCGCTCGTGGTTGTCAGCCATCCCGATGATGCCGAATTCGGAGCGGCGGCCACGATTGCCCACCTCACGGCGGCGGGGACCCGCGTCGACTACGTGGTGACGACCGACGGCGGCAAGGGCACCGATGACCCGGACGTCGCGTCGGAAACACTCAGCGCGATCCGCATGGCGGAGCAGCGCGCCGCCGCTGACCTGCTGGGCGTGCGCGAGATCGTGCATCTCGGGTATCCCGACGGCTATCTCACGCCGTCGCTCGAGCTGCGGCGCGACATCGTGCGCCAGATCCGACGGTTCCGCCCCGAGCTGGTCATCACCCAGAATCCGCAGCGCCGGCTGGATGGCAACCCGTTCATCGGGCATCCCGACCACCTGGCAACCGGCGAAGCGACCATGGCCGCGGTCTATCCGGCGGCGCGCGACCACCTCAACTTCCCCGAGCTATGGCGCGACGAGGGCCTCGAGCCGTGGAAGGTGCGCCAGGTGCTGCTGAGCGGGGTGGAGCAGCCCAACCTGTGGCTGGATATCGCCGACACCTTCGAGCTGGGCATCGAGTCGATCCTGGCGCACGTCAGCCAGGTCGATCCGGAGACGGTCGGCGAGCGGATGCGCGAGCGTGCGCGGCTCATCGGCGAGCCACAGGGGATCGGCCTGGCACAGGCCTTCCTGTCGATCATTCTCGAATGATGCGCGGCCGCGGGGGACACTGGGGCGGCGGTGAGCCGGACCTGACGCGACGCCCCGGAACGGGCCGGCGCACCGTGCGCCTCATCGGTGGCTTCTTCGTGCCCTACCGGCGGCGGCTCGCGCTCATCGCGGTCCTGATCCTGTTCACGGTCAGCATCGGCGTCGTCAACCCGATCCTTATCAAGCTGGTCCTGGACAACCTGCTGCCGGGAGGTCCGCAGGACCTGCAGCTGCTGTATCTGCAGGTGGGGCTGATGATCGTGCTGCCGATCATCACCAGCCTGCTCGGCGTCTGGCAGTCGTTCCTGTCGAACGTCGTGGGCCAGCGCGTCATGGACGACCTGCGCCTGGCGCTCTACAGCCACCTGCAGGCGATGCCGCTGCGCTTCTTCACGAACACGCGCACCGGCGAGATCCAGAGCCGCATCAGCAATGACGTGGGTGGCGTGCAATCGGTGGTGACCGATACCGCGGCCTCGCTGCTCTCCAACTTCGCGACGGTTGCCACGACGGTCATCGCGATGTGGATCCTGGACTGGCGGCTCACCCTCCTCTCGCTTGGGCTGCTGCCGTTCTTCGCCTACATCACCTTTCGCGTCGGAAAGGTGCGCCGCGAGGTGAGCACGCTGACCCAGCAATCGCTGGCGGAGGTGAGCGCCATCACCCAGGAGTCGCTCAGCGTGTCGGGCATCCTGCTGACGAAGACCTTTGGACAGCAGCAGGCGAGCATCGAGCGCTTCCGCGCCGAGTCGCGGCGCCTCGGGGACCTGCAGATTCGACAGCAGATGATCGGTCGCTGGTTCTTCGCATTGATCGGCACCTTCTTCTCGATCATGCCCGCCTTCGTCTACCTGCTGGCCGGCGTGCTGATCATCGACGGCGATACGCACGTCAGCATCGGCACCATCGTCGCGTTCACCACGCTCCAGAGCCGTCTCTTCTTCCCGATGGGGCAGCTGCTGAACGTGCAGGTCGAGATCCAGGGAGCGCTGGCGCTCTTCGACCGCATCTTCGAATATCTCGAGATGGACCACGAGATCACCGATGCGCCAGATGCGGTGGCGCTGGACCCCGACACGGCCCGCGGCGAGGTCGCGTTCCGCGACGTCTCGTTCCGGTACCCGGTCGCCCCGGCCCAGGTCGCCGCGAGCGCGGAGGCTGCGCAGGCCGAGGCGGACGGACGGGCGGTGCCGACCGAGATCCGGCCGTTCGGGCTCCACGAGATCAGCTTCACCGCCAGGCCGGGACAGCTCGTGGCGCTCGTCGGCCCGTCGGGGTCGGGCAAGACGACCACCACGTATCTCATTCCGCGCCTCTACGACGTGACCGCCGGCTCGGTCTCGATCGACGGCATCGACGTCCGCCACATCAAGCTCGCCTCGCTGGGGAGCGTGATCGGCGTCGTGACGCAGGAGACGTACCTGTTCCATGACACGATCGTCGCCAATCTGCGCTACGCGCGCCCCGACGCCACCATGGAGCAGATCGAGGCAGCGTCGCACGCCGCGGCGATCCATGACCGGATCCGCGAGCTGCCCGAGGGCTATGACACCGTCGTGGGCGAGCGCGGCTACAAGCTCTCCGGTGGCGAGAAGCAGCGGGTGGCCATTGCGCGCGTGCTGCTCAAGGATCCCAGCGTCCTCATCCTCGACGAGGCGACGAGCGCGCTGGACACGGTCAGCGAGCGGCTCATCCAGTCGGCGCTCAACGGCCTGATGGAGGGCCGCACCACGATCGCCATCGCGCACCGCCTCTCGACGATCCTGCGCGCCGATCTCATCCTGGTGGTCGAGCACGGCCGCATCGTGGAGCGCGGCACGCACGCGGAGCTGCTGCGCCACGAGGGCCTCTACGCGAAGCTCTACAACGAGCAGTTCGCGGCGGAGCGGGCTCCGCTGCCCGCCTGATTACGCAGCTTCTGCGAGACGGTCTCAACGTTCCGGGCGCCGCCGGCGTCGGAGGGGCATGATCGCAATGAGCGGCGAAGCGGCAGTGGCCGCCAACGACGAGCTCCGCGGCAGCCTCGTCCGGCTGCAGGCTGAGCGCGGGGCGGAGCTGTGGGGCCTGGCGCGGCACTTGGGCCTGACGCCCGACGAGGCGGACGACGCCGTGCAGGAGACCTTGCTGCGCCTCTGGAGCGCCCTGCGCGACGGTGCCGCGATCGAGCGGCCCGATGCGTGGGCCTTCCGCACCCACTACCGCCTGTGCATGGATCGGCACCGATGGCGCCGCCGCATCGGCGCGGTGCGCGAACGGCTGCGCGCCGAGCCGAGGCGATCGAGCCTCGATCTCGGTGAGCGGCTCGCGGTGTGGGACGCCGTGGAGGCACTGCCCGAGCGCCAGCGAGCGGCCGTCTACCTGCGCTACCGCGCCGATCTCGCCTACGAGCAGATCGGGCAGGTCCTGGGAATCGCGGCGCCATCGGCGCGCAGCCACGTGAGCCGAGCGTTGGATGCCCTGCGCGTGGCGCTGGGCGAAGAGGAGACACGATGAGCCACGAAGATCTCGAACGCCGCCTGCGCAGCGAGCCGAGCCGCCACGACAGCGGCTACCACGCGGTCCCGCTTCCCGCCTCGCTCGTGGCCCGCGAACGCACGCCGCGGGTCGGGCGCCTGGCGATCCTGTTGACCACGGTCGTTGCCGGCGCCGCGACGGCGATGATCGTCATCGCGCTCCTCGGGGCTCCCGCCGAATCGCCGGTCGGCCAGGAACCAGTCGCGACGCCGCTGCCGATCGCGTCGCCCGAGAGTGGCGTCCCGAGCGCGACACCATCGGGCACCGGCGCCTGCGCCGGTCCTGATCTCGCAGTTACCGCGGAGCGCTGGGGTGGCGCGGCCGGGTCGCGCGGCACGACGCTCAGCATCGCGCCGGCCGGCGCGCAGGCGTGCCGGTTGCCGGCGCAGCTCGAGGTGCGGATGACGACCGTCGATGGCGGACTGCTGATCTCCGGCCTCTCGAGCGGACCAGCCGGCGGGATGCTGCCGCTCGACGCTGAGACCAGGTACGCGCTGGGCGTGGCGTGGAGCAACTGGTGCGGCGAGCGGCCGGACGGCGCCCACCTCGAGCTGCGGCTCCGCCCCGCCGATGCATGGATCGCCGTGGAGACGCCGGCAGGCAGCACCGACCCCGTGCCTCCGTGTCTCGGCTCGGGTGAGCCGACCTCGCTGAGCCTGACGGAGCTCGAGGCGCAACCGGCGCCATAGCCCTCGCCGCGCATCGGTCGTCACGAGGTGACAGACTCTGGGAGAGATGACGAACCGCCTGGCGGGCGAGACGAGCCCGTACCTGCTCCAGCACGCCCATAACCCTGTCGACTGGTATCCGTGGGGCGCGGAGGCGCTCGAGCGCGCAAGGGCGGAGGACCGCCCGATCTTCCTCTCGATCGGCTACGCGGCGTGCCATTGGTGCCACGTCATGGAGCGCGAGTCCTTCGAGGACGAGCAGACCGCCGCACTCATGAACGAGCATTTTGTGAGCATCAAGGTCGACCGCGAGGAACGCCCGGACCTCGACGACGTGTACATGGCCGCGGTGCAGGCCATGACCGGTTCGGGTGGCTGGCCCATGAACGTCTTCCTCACACCGGAGCTCGAGCCCTTCTTCGGCGGCACCTACTTTCCGCCGGAGGGTCGTCACGGACTGCCCTCGTTCCGCCAGGTGCTGACCTCGGCGGCCGATGCCTACCGCACCCGCCGCGCGGAGGTCGAAGCCAGCGCGCGGCAGCTCGCGCAGCACGTGCGGACGCAACTGGCGGTGGTGCCGGGCACTATCGATCCGGGTCGCGTCGTGCTCGACGAGGCGGTTCGGCGGCTGGGGGACACCTTCGATGCCACGCACGGCGGCTGGGGCGCGGCGCCGAAGTTTCCTGCTCCCATGACGATCGAGTTCCTGCTGCGCGCGTGGCGCCATTCCGGCGACGAGGCCACGTTGCGCATGGCGATGGTGACGCTCGATGCCATGGCCGCGGGCGGCCTGCGCGACCAGCTCGGTGGCGGCTTCGCGCGCTACAGCACCGATGCCCACTGGCTCGTGCCGCATTTCGAGAAGATGCTGACCGACAACGCCCTGCTGGCGCACGCGTACCTCGAGGCCTATCGGGCCACCGGTGAGGCGCGGCACCGTGACGTCGCGCTCGATACGCTCCGGTTCTGCCTGCGCGAGCTGCGCACGCCCGACGGCGGGTACGCATCGGCGCTGGATGCCGACAGCGAGGGGAGCGAGGGCCGCTTCTACGTATGGACCGATGCCGAGCTGCGCTCGATTCTGGCCGATGCCGGCCTCGCGGCCGAGGACGCCGATGCGGTGGCCCGTCACTGGGGCGTGACGCCCGGAGGCAACTGGGAGGGACGGTCGATCCTACACCTGGCCGATGCCACGGCCGCGTCGCCGCCGCTCCTGGCCCGCGCTCGGGAGTTCCTCCTCGCCGCGCGGGAGACGCGGCCACGTCCCGGCCGCGACGACAAGCAGGTGGCTGCCGCCAACGGCATGGCGCTGCGCGCCTTCGCCGCCGCGACGCTCGTCACTGGTGAGCCGTGGCTGCTCGATGCCACGCGCGAGCTCGTCGCGTTCGTGCGAGCCACGCTGCTGCGCGACGGAGATCGCCTGTGGCGCACGGCGCGCGATGGCCGGGC
>JBDTNK010000047.1:0-15144 GCA_039933775.1 Chloroflexota bacterium
GCCGCGCATCACGACCATCAAGATCCCCGTCGACAAGATCCGCGACGTCATCGGCTCTGGCGGGAAGGTGATTCGCCAGATCGTGGCCGAGACCGGCACCGAGATCAACGTCGAGGACGACGGCACGATCCAGATCGCGGCAACCTCCGGCGAGGCGGCCAAGAAGGCGATCGCGTGGATCGAGGGGCTGACCAAGGACGTCGAGGTCGGCAAGGAGTACCTGGGCAAGGTCACGCGGATCATGAACTTCGGCGCCTTCGTCGAGATCATGCCCGGCAAGGAGGGGCTGGTCCATATCAGCCAGCTCGCGGACTACCGGGTGCCGCGCGTCGAGGACGTCGTGAGCGTCGGAGACGAGCTCATGGTGATCGTGACCGAGATCGACCGCATGGGACGCGTCAACCTGAGCCGCCGCGCTGCGATGGAGCGCCACATGGCGCGCAGCGGAGCGGGATCCGACAACGGGGACACGGCCGATAACCGCAGCTGACGCTGCGGCGCTCCGGCCGCAGCGCGCATGGGCACCGCGGGCGGCGAACGCGACCCGGCGCGCGATCTGTCGCAGGTCGCCGCCGAGGTCGCCGGCTGCACGCGATGCCCACTCGCCGTCCGTCGGGCACGCACCGTGCCCGGGGAGGGCAGCCCGTGGACCGACGTGCTGTTTGTCGGTGAGGGCCCCGGCGCCAGGGAAGATGCCACCGGACGGCCGTTCGTGGGACCGGCCGGTGAGCTGCTCACCGAGCTGCTGGGAACGATCGGGTGGGGTCGCAGCGACGTCTTCATCACCAACGTGGTGAAGTGCCGCCCTCCGGCCAACCGCGACCCCGAGCCCAGCGAGATCGCGACCTGCGCCCGCTACCTGGATCGCCAGGAGACTGCGCTCGAGCCGTCGATCGTCGTGACGCTCGGCAGGCACTCGCTGCACCGCTATCTACCCGGAGCGCGCATCGGCGCGATCCACGGCCGTGTGCAGCGCAGCGGCGGGCGCTGGGTGTTCCCGATGTACCATCCTGCTGCGGCGCTCCACCAGGCGTCGTTGCGTGACACGCTCGTCCGCGACATTCGCGGGCTGCCGGCCGCGCTGCTGGCCGCCCGTGAGGCGATCGAGGCCGAGCGCGCGACGATCGAATCAATCAACCTAGGGCCCGCGGCGGGCCCGGACGATCTGGCTTCAAACACGGGCCGAATCGACGATGCCGACCAGCTCACATTGTTCTAGGAGCCGCATGCCACAGACCCTGCGCATCATCCCGCTTGGCGGCGTGGGTGAGGTGGGCAAGAACATCACCGCCATCGAGGCGGGGGGGGAGATCCTCGTCGTCGATTGCGGGCTTGCCTTCCCCGAGCCCGAGATGCTCGGGATCGATCTCGTCATCCCCGATGTCACCTATCTCGCCGAGCACCGCGACCAGGTCAAGGCGATCTTCATCACTCACGGCCACGAGGACCATACCGGCGCGCTGCCGTACGTCCTGCCACGCATTCCCGGCACGCCCATCTATTCGTCGCTGCTGACGAAGGGCCTCATCACCGGCAAGCTCAAGGAGCACAAGCTCCTCGACAAGACCGAGCTCAACGTCGTCGAGTCGGGCGTCGAGGTCTCGGTCGGGTCGTTCACGATCACTCCGTTCAGGGTCAACCATTCGATTCCCGATGGCCTGGGCTTCGCGATTCGCACGCCGCTCGGCACGGTCGTGCACACCGGCGACTTCAAGTTCGACCACACCCCTCCCGACGGCAAGCGCGCCGACCTGGGGCTCATCGCCCAGATCGGGAACCGCGGTGTCGACTTCCTCCTCTCCGATTCGACGCGCGCCGAGAAGGAGGGCTACACGCAGTCCGAGGCGACGGTCGGCGAGTCGCTCAACCAGCTCATCGGCGAAGCCCCCGGACGCGTCATCGTGGCGACCTTCGCCAGCAACATCGGCCGCGTCCAGCAGGTCATCGACGCCGCGGCGGCGAACGGGCGCAAGATGGTGTGCATCGGGCGCAGCATGGAGCAGAACAGCGCGATCGCCATGGAGCTCGGCTACCTCGATCCTCGCGATGGCACGCTCGTGCGCAAGGACCAGCTGCAGCGCCTGCCGAAGGACCAGTTGGTGATCATGACGACCGGCTCGCAGGGCGAACCGATGTCGGGGCTGACTCGCATGAGCAACCGCGATCACCGCAACGTCACGGTCGAGCCCGGGGACACGGTGATTGTCTCGGCGAGCCCGATTCCCGGCAACGAGGAGGCGGTGGCCAAGACGATCGACAACCTCTTCAAGGAAGGGGCGATGGTGCACTATGAGCCGCTGAAGCACTGTCACGTGTCGGGCCACGGCTCGCGCGAGGAGCTGAAGCTGATGCTGGCTCTCGTGCAGCCGAAGCACTTCATCCCGGTCCACGGCGAGTACCGCATGCTGGTGCAGCACGCGCTGCTGGCGGAGGGCGCGGGCGTGGAGATCGATCACATCTTCGTGCTCGAGAATGGGCAGGTGGTGGAGTACGACGGCACTCGAGCGCGACTGGCGGGAAGCGTGGCGGCCGGCGCGGTGCTGGTTGACGGCATCGCGGCGGTGGACGGCGTGGATGGCGTCGTGCTCCGCGATCGGCGCATGCTCGCCAGCGACGGCGTGGTGATGGTGGCGCTCACCGTGGACGGCACGACGGGCCAGCCGGTGTCCGCGATCGATATCGTGGGGCGCGGCTTTCTGTCCGATCCCGAGGACCCGATCCTGGTCGATGCGCGGCGATTCCTGGACGAGGCCCTGCGCCGGCCGCGCGGGGAGGAACGTGCCGCCGAGACCGGCTACCTGAAGACGAAGATCCACGACGAGCTCTCGCGCTTCTTCTTCCAGCGCACGAAGCGACGGCCCATGATCCTGCCGATCGTGCTCGAGGTCTGACGCGAAGCGTGGCCAGCCGCCGCACCTCGACCCCTCGCCGCCGCTATCGTCGCCGGCGCAGGCAGACCTTCGCGCCCAGCGCGCGCCTCGTACGTGAGCTGCTGGCGCTTGGTCTCGTCATCCTGGCCATCGCGGCCACGATCGCGCTCTTTGCGCCCGAGGCGGGTGCGCTCATCTCGTGGCTGCACGGCGGCCTGAGCCAGCTTCTCGGGTGGGGGATCGCCTTCGCGCCGCCGCTGCTGGTCGGTTTCGCGCTCATGCTCTGGATGAAGACGATGCCGGCCGAACGATGGATGGCCGCGACCGGTGCGGTGGTGGTTGCCCTGGCCCTGCTCGGCATGTTCCACCTCGCCGCCGGCGGCGGGACCGATGCCGTCGCCCGTGGCGACGGAGGCGGCTTCCTGGGCCTGGCGGTGAGCGGCATCTTCTCCGGCGCGCTGGGGCTCACCGGCGCCTGGCTCGTGCTCACGCTGCTCTTCATCGTGGGCCTGTTGCTCTACTTCAACATGACGATCGGTGACGTCGTGGCCAGCTATCTCGGAGCGCGCGAGGAGCGGCTGGCGGAGGCCGAGGCGGTCGCGCGTCGCACGGCGACGAGCGACCGCCGCCGGCGTGGTACCGAGGCCGACCCGCCCGAGCCAGCGCCCGCTGCGCGGGCCGGGCTCATGGAGCGCGTGCGCGGCGCCCTGGCCGGGACGCCGGCCGATGCGCCCGACGAGCCGGTGATCCTGCGCCGTGAGCGTCCGGCCGCCGGCAGTGGCGCTCGCGCCGCCACCGCGGTGGCGGCGCCGCCGCGCGTGCCGCTCGCCGTCGGCAGTCCGGCACCCGTGTTGGCGGGCTCCGCGACACCGCTGCCGTCAGCGCCGGAGGGGGACGGGCCGCTGCCCGAGGGCGAGGACGAGCAGCTGGCGTTTGCGGCGGCGATCAGCGAGGTGCCCGATGCGGCGCTCGAGGAGTCGCAGCGCACGTGGGAGATGCCGCCGCTCGAGATGCTTGCCGACGCGCCCGCTAGCTCCGTGGCGCAGATGGACCTCGCCGCAAAAGGCCAGCGCATCAAGGAGACGCTGGCCAACTTCAAAATCGGGGTCAAGATCGCCCGCATCCAGGAAGGCCCCGTCGTCACGCAGTACGCGCTGGACGTCGATCCGGGCATCAAGCTGAGCCGCATCGAGGGGCTCGCCGACAACCTGGCGTTGGCCCTCGCGGCGCGCAGCATCCGGATCGAGGCGCCGATTCCCGGCGAGCCGTACGTGGGCGTGGAGATCCCGAACAACGCGTTCGATCTCGTCACGCTCAAGGAGGTGCTGGCCAGCCGCCACTTCGAAGAGGCCGAGGCGAAGAGCAAGCTGGCCTTCGCGCTGGGGCAGGACGTCGCGGGGCAGCCGTTCGCCGCCGACCTGGCACGCATGCCGCACGTGCTCATCGCCGGTGCCACCGGATCCGGCAAGAGCGTCTGCGTCAACGCGGTGATCACCAGCTTCCTGATGAATGCGACGCCGGCCGAGGTCAAGATGATCCTGGTCGACCCGAAGCGCGTCGAGCTGGCCCAGTACAAGGGCATTCCGCACCTGCTGACCGAGGTGATCGTCGAGCCGGAGAAGGCCGTCAACGCCTTGAAGTGGACGGTCCAGACCATGGAGTCGCGCTACCACGAGTTCGCGCAGCGCGGCGTGCGCAACATCGCGGGCTACAACGAGGCGCTGCGCGCCGACGAGCCACGCATGCCGTACATCGTCATCGTCATCGACGAACTGGCCGACCTGATGATGGTCAGCGCGTACGAGGTCGAGGCCACGATCACCCGCATCGCTCAGCTGGCGCGCGCCACCGGCATCCACCTCATCGTCGCCACGCAGCGGCCTTCGGTGCAGGTCATCACCGGCCTGATCAAGGCCAACATCCCGAGCCGCATCGCGTTTGCCATGACAAGCGGCATCGACAGCCGCACGATCCTCGACACGACCGGTGCGGAGGATCTGCTGGGTCGCGGCGACATGCTCTACCAGCCGATCGACGCGCCGCGCGCGGTGCGCCTGCAGGGCGTGCTGGTGACCGATGCAGAGATCGAGGACATCGCGCGTCACTGGCGGGCGCAGGGCGGTCCGCGCTATCGCCCGGAGATCACCGCTCCGAAGCGCGACGGCAAGGCAGGCGGGACGCCGGGCGACCGCGACGTTGAGGATGATGCCGATCAGCTGCTGAGCCAGGCGGTCGACATCGTGCGCCGCTCGGATAAGGCATCGGCGAGTCTGCTCCAGCGGCGCCTGCGCATCGGCTACGCGCGAGCTGCGCGCATCCTGGACCAGATGGAGGATCGCGGGATCGTCGGGAGCGCCGACGGCAGCCGCTTCCGCGAAGTACTCGTGACGAGCGATGGCTGGGGCGGTGACGTCGATCCGGACGAGGGCGACGCGTGACCGACCCGGGCCAGAAGCTCGGCGAGGCGCTGCGCGCAGCACGGGAGGCGAGGGGCGTCGACGTGGCGCGCGTCGAGCGCGACACCAAGATCCGTTCCCGCTACGTCGAGGCGCTCGAGCGCGGTGAGTATCGCGAGCTCCCCGGTGCGGTGTACACCAAGGGCTTCCTGCGCAACTACGGGTTGTACCTGGGCCTCGATCCTGAGTACCTCATCGATCTGTATCGGCTGGAGACCCGTGCGCCGAGCGCGGAGCGGCCGACGATACCGACAGCGCCGCGCCCGATCGGCCGTCGACGACGTGGCTTCGTCGTCGAGCCGGGTGTCATCGTGGCCGCCATCCTGACGATCGTGGTGGGTGGCCTGATCGCGTACCTGGGCTACGAGTTCGTGACCTTCGCGCGCACGCCGGACCTGCGCATCACCGCACCGGCCGGGGACATCGGCAGCTGGGCGGAGGAGACCTACACAGTGCAGGGCGTGACGGCGCGCAACGCCCGGGTCGAGATCAGTGGCCTGGCTGAGAATCCCTCGGTCGTTGCGGATGATGACGGCCGCTTCGAGGTCACGGTCGGGCTCGTGCCCGGCTCGAACGTGATGGAGATCAGCGCCTGGGATCCGGAGGTGTCGCGTACCTCGGAGACCGTGCGCCGCACCATCACCGTCGTCGGTCCCGAGCCGTCGAGCGCACCGATCGGGGAGCTGGTCCTGGACAGCCCAGCGGAGGGCGCGACCGTCGCTGGTCCGATCGCGCTGACCGGACACGCCACGCCCGGCACGGTGGTGAGCGTGACACCTGCCTTGGCAACGGCTGCGCCGGTGAGCTTCAGCGTGGTGGACCCCGCGAGCGGCGCTGCGATCCAGGTCGCGCCCCAGGGCGCCGCGGCTCCGGCGCCGCTGTCGATGACCGCCGGTGCCGACGGGGCGCTCAGCGCAGAGCTCGCCCTGCCGCCGGGAACATGGGACCTGGCGCTGGCCAGCACCGATGGCGCGACGCTGGCGCGCCGGGTCGTCATCGGTCCACCCGATGGCCTGGCCGTCACCCTTGACCTTGGCGGCGCACCGTCCTACGTGGAGGTCGACGTTGACGGGCAGCCGGATGCGCGCAGCGGCAGCATACTGGAGGCCGGCACGAGCGTGACCCTCAGCGCCAGGGAGCAGCTGCGCCTCCTCGCCGGCAACGCCGGCGCGGTCAGCATCAGCGTCAATGGCCTGCGATTGGGAACGCTCGGCGCGCCGGATGCCGTCGTGCAGTGGCAGATCACCCGCAACCCCTAGGAGGAGCAGCGAACCCATGGCAGCCGACTCGTCGTTCGATCTGGTCAGTGACTTCGACCAGCAGGAGCTCGTCAACGCCCTGGACCAGGTACGGCGTGAGATTGCGACGCGCTACGATTTCAAGGGCAGCAAGGCGAGCCTGGACCTCGGCAAGGTCGACATCACCATGATCGCCGACGACGAGTACCGCGCCGCCGCGGTGAAGGACCTCCTCGAGTCGAAGGCGGTGCGACGGAACCTGTCGCTGAAGATCTTCGAGTGGGGCAAGATCGAGCCGGCCGGCGGGGGCACCGTACGCCAGCACATCACGCTGAGGCGTGGCCTGACCAGCGAACAGGCGAAGGAGCTCTCGAAGGCGATCCGCGAGCAGTTCCCGAAGGTCAAGTCGCAGATCCAGGGCGACGCCGTGCGCGTCACCGCCAAGAGCCGCGACGAGCTGCAGGCGGTGATCGGTCACCTGCGCGGCCTCGACTACCCGGTTGCCCTGCAGTTCGAAAACTACCGGTAGGGTAGGGGAGTGGTCGACCGCGCTCCGAATCTCGACGAGCTCGCCGCCGCCGCCCGCCGGCTGGGCGATCGCATGCGCCGTCGCGGCTGGCAGCTGGCGACCGCGGAGTCCTGCACCGGGGGCCTGATCGGCCACGTCCTGACCGAAGTGCCGCGCGCCAGCGACCACTACCTGGGAGGCATCATCAGCTATTCGAACCTGCTCAAGCAGGAGCTGCTCGGCGTCGATCCCGCCCTGCTCGAGCGCACCGGCGCCGTCTCGGCCGATGTTGCGGAGGCCATGGCCGCGGGTCTCCTTGAGCGATTCGAGGTCGCCTCGCTGGCGCTGGCGGTGACCGGGATCGCCGGTCCCGATGGTGGCAGCGACGACAAGCCGGTGGGACTGACCTACGTCGCCGCGATGGCACGCGGCGGATCTGCTCGCGTCGAGCGACGCATCTGGCCGCACGATCGCGAGGGCAACAAGCGAGCGAGCGCGCTGCTCGCCATCGAGATGGGCAGCGAGCTTGGGCGGGACCTCGCCTGATGGTGCGTCCCGGCGAGCGAATCCACGTGATCGGGATCGCCGGATCGGGCGCGGCCGGCGTTGCCTGGTTGCTGCACCGGGCCGGCGCCGTGGTCGATGGCTGCGACGTCGACCTGCCGTCGCCCTACACCCCGCCGCTCGAGCGCGCCGGGATCGCCCTGCGGCAAGGTCACGATGCCGCTCACCTGGGCGGCGTGGACCGCGTCGCGATCAGCCCGGCGGTGCGAGCGGTGGCCGGCCACCCCGAGCTCGCGACGGCCATCGCGGCGGGGCTGCCCGTGGTCACGTGGCAGACGCTGCTCGCCGAGCTGATGGCGGAGCACGGCCACCTGGCTCTCGCGGTCACCGGCACGCACGGCAAGTCGACCACGACCGCTTTGCTCGGTCACCTGCTCGTGGCGGCGGAGATGGATCCCACGGTCGAGGTCGGCGCCTTCATCGCCGAGTGGGGCGCATCGGTCCGTCCCGGTGGCGGAGCGCCGTTCCTGGTCGAGGCCGACGAGTTCGGCGATAACTTCCTCAACTACCGCCCGTCGGCCGCGATCGTCACCAACGTGGAGATGGATCATCCCGACTACTTTGCCGACGAGACAGCGGTGCTCGACAGCTTCGAGCGCTTCGTGCGCGGCATGCGGCCCGATCCACGCCTCGGCGGGCGGCTGCTGCTCGCCGCAACCGGAAGCCAGGGAGTGGACGCTTTGCTGCAGCGCATCGGTGACTGGCAGGGTCGCATCGTGCGGTATGGTCCCGGCGGCGAGATCGAAGCGGATGCGGTCGTCTACCACGAGTGGGGGACCAGCTTCCGGCTCTTCGAACATCCGTTCGATATGGGCCTGGCGGGGGACCACAGCGTCCTCAACGCGACAGCAGCGTTGGCGATGGCGCGCACGCTCGGGGCGCCCCTCAATACGCTCGCCGCCGGACTGCGCAGCTTCGCAGGTGCCGGGCGCCGCATGGAGCGCATCGCGGATACTGCCGGCGTGCTGATCTACGACGATTACGGCCATCATCCGACCGAGGTGCGCGCGGCGCTGCAGGCGGCGCGGCAGCACGTCGGCGACCGTCGCCTGTGGGCCGTCTTCGAGCCGCACATGTACAGCCGCACGGCGCTGCTCTTCGACGACTTCGCTGCGAGCTTTGGTGGGGCTGACGAGGTGCTCATCGTCGACATCTTCGCCAGCCGCGACGCCGACACGAATGTGACGTCCGCCGAGGAGCTTGCAGACGCGGTGGAGCGCATCTCGGCGGTGCCGACGATGGCGAGTGGGGACGCCGAGAGCACCATGCAGTACCTCGCCGACCACGTGCGCGCCGGCGACGCGGTGCTCGTCATGGGGGCGGGCAAGTCCTACCGCGTGGCGCACGGGCTGGCAGCCCGCCTGGCGGGGGAGGGAGCCGCATGATCGGTGCGCGCACGCTCGTCGTGGGCCTGCTGCTGGCCCTGCTGGTGGCCGTGGCGCAGCAGACCCTGGTGCGACTGGTCGACACCTCCGGCGCCGGCGGCCAGTCCGCCCTCGTCCTGGTGCTGCTGCTGGCGGCCTTCCTGGGTGTGCTCACCGCGGTCGCGACCCGCATGCTGCGGCTGCCCGGTGCCACAGCGCCCACGGTCCTGGTCCTGGCCTGGACGCTGGTACCGGCGATCCTGGCACTGATCCCGTCGACCGCCACCCAGCTGTTCGCCAACGACGCAGCATTGACGGTCGCAGAGTCGCTCGCCCTGTGTGCCGCGGTCGTTGCGGCGGCGGTCACGCTCGGCGTGCCGGCCGAACGCTAGCGCCGCCTCGCTGGCCCGCTTGTTGCGGTAAGCGCGCCGATGCAGCATTCAGAGACCGCCCCGCTGCCCTGGGCGCCGTACGATCCCGCCTGGCTCGTCGCGGCAGCCACGCGGCAGGCGCCGCTCGACCCGTGGATCGCCGATGCGCTGGCGGCCTGCACGCGCGCCGCGGCTGTCTGCTCGGCGCAGCTCGTGTTCGTGGACCCGGCAACGGCCAGCCTGCCCGACGGCGACTGGAAATTCCGCTACAACCTCGAGCTTCGGACCGATGACGCCGGCGGACCTGGTGCTCGACATCCTCGAGGGGCCGCGCATCGGGGCCGTCGAATTCCTGGACCGCCTCGCGGATTGCCCCGACCACTACGGGTGAGCGAGTACGAACGGATGGTCAAGGTCACATAAGATCTATTTGCGGAAGCTGAGAGCAGCACCGTCACTGAGTAGCCGTGGCGCGTCACCTTGCTCGCAGACGCGAGCGATCCCGGTCCGGGCGGCTCCTAGGCGATGTGGTCGACGCTCCGCCGGCCCGACGCGGCCGCCACCTCTCCGGCGATGCCGGCGGGCAGATGGCCGGAGAGGCGTACGCCACCCTCGGTATAGCGCTCATCGACGTCCCCCGCCGCCCGGGCGCGGGCGACGAGTTCACCGCGAGCCCACGGCACGATGCTGTCGACGGCGACCATCTGGTCGCGCAACACGCCCGCGATCGTCTCGAGCAGGTGCTCGATCCCCTCCCCCGTCGCGGCGCTGACAAACGCGCTGCGCTCGTCGAGGGGCGCGCTGCGCAGGTCCGCATCGAGCAGGTCGATCTTGTTGAACACCGTGATCCGTGGCTTGGCACCTGCGCCGAGCTCATCGAGGACGCGCTGCACCGCCTCCTGCTGCGCCACGAAGTTCGGATCAGAGGCGTCGACGACCTCGAGCAGCAGGTCGGCGCGCAGCACCTCCTCGAGCGTGGCGCGAAAGGCATCCACCAGATCATGCGGCAGCTTGTTGATGAAGCCCACCGTGTCGGTCAGGACGACCTGCTGCCCGGTCGGCAGGCCGACGCCGCGCGACGTCGGGTCGAGGGTCGCGAAGAGCATGTCGGCGACGAACAGGTCGGCCCGCGCCAGCGCATTGAGCAGCGTGCTCTTGCCGGCGTTGGTGTACCCCACCAGGGCGACGCTCGCGACCTCGTTCTCCTCGCGCCGTCGACTGCTGGTGGACCGATGGCGCTTGACCGCCTCGAGCTCGGCGCGCAGCTTCTTGATGCGCACCCTGATGAGCCGGCGGTCGGTCTCGAGCTGCGTCTCGCCGGGCCCGCGGGTGCCGATGCCACCGCCGGTGCGCGACAGGTGGGTCCACATCCGCGTCAGCCGCGGCAGGTGGTACTCGAGCGCAGCCAGCTCGACCTGCAGGCGGCCTTCGCGCGTGGTCGCGTGCCGCGCGAAGATGTCGATGATCAGCGCGCTGCGGTCGAGCACGTTGCAGTCGAGAAGCTTCTCCAGGTTGCGCTGCTGGTTCGGTGACAGCTCGTCGTCCACGACGAGCAGGTTGAAGTCACTGGCCGCCTTCTCGTCCACCAGCTCGGCCGCCCGGCCCTTGCCGAAATACCACAGCGGATCGGGCGTCGAGCGACGCTGGAATGCGCTGCCGACGATCACCGCGCCCGCCGTCTCGACCAGCGCCGCGAGCTCGGCGAGGCTGCGGGCCACTGGCCAGCGCATCTCGCGCGGATCGTCGAGCCCGATGAGGAAGGCTCGCTCCGTGGGCTGCGTGAGATCGATCATGTCCGATCATGGTAGCCGAGGCCGTCCGGCACGACCCGACCGGTACCTTTCGCCTAGTGCTTCGCGCGCCGCCGCGTGCGATACATGGCGACACAACACCGGGGGACGCCAGGAGCAACGATGTTCGAGCCCGATGATCGCGCCCGGATTGAATCCGGGTCGACCGTGCCCGCAGCTGATCGAGCGCCGGCTCCGCACCTCGCGCTGGCCGTTGTCGCGGCTGCATTGAGCGCACTCCTGCTCGACCGTCTCCTGCCAGGCGTAGCCGATCAGCCGCTGCTCGCGCCGCTCATGGCGCTGCTGGCCGCCGCCGCGGGCGGCCTGGCCCTGGGCCAGCGTTCGGTGGCTTCCCTGCACCGGGCGCACGGCGAGCTGCGCGATCGGTATGTGGTGGCGGTCGCGCAGGCACTCGAGGATCCACTGACGCACCTGGGCAACCATCGGGCCTTCCAGGAGGAGCTTGATCGCCAGGTGGCGGCCGCGACGCGCTACGGCGAGCCGCTGGCGCTGCTGATGATCGATCTCGACGACTTCAAGAGCACCAACGACAGCGGCGGTCACGCCGAGGGTGATCGCACGCTGGCGCGTTTCGGGCGCATTGTGGGCAGCACCATGCGGCGCGCGGATCGTGCCTTTCGCGTGGGCGGCGATGAGTTCGCGGTCCTGCTGCCACACACGGACGCGGCCGGTGCGGCGACCCTCGGGGCGCGGCTGCTGGCGGAGTCGCTGCAGCCGGTGCTGCGCGATGTCGCCGGTACGCCCATCTCGTTTTCCGCCGGAGTATCGGCCTTGCCCGAGCTGGCCGACGGTCGCGCGCAGCTCCATTCGCAGGCCGATGCCGCGCTGTACGCCTCGAAGCGCGGCGGCCGCACCGCGGTCAGCGTCTTCGATGCTGCGACCCAGCCCATCGCCGCCGACGTGAGCGCCGCCTCGACGGCGGTGGCCGACGTGATCGCGCGTGGGCTGCTGCGCCCGGTCTTTCAGCCCATCCTGGACTTGAACAGCGGCGCCACCATCGGCTACGAAGGGCTCATCCGCCCGGTCGATCCGGCGCCCTTCGCCGATCCGGGCGAGCTGTTCAGCGCAGCCGAGACGAGCGGACGGCTCGTGACGCTCGATCTGCGCTGCCTGGAGGTGATCATCGGCGCGGCGCGGGGCCTGGCTGCCGGTCAGTTTTTGAGCGTGAATCTGTCGCCACGCACCGCCGAGTCGCCCGACTTCGGGGCGGCGGCGCTCCTCGCGATCCTGGCGCGACATGGCTTCCCGCCGCAGCAGCTGGTGGTGGAGCTGACCGAGCAGCTGCCGATCGTGGAGATGGATCGCGTGCGTCAGAAGCTCGACGCCCTTCGCAAGTCGGGCGTGCGGCTGGCTGCCGACGACGTCGGTGCCGGCAACGCCGGTCTGCGCCTCCTGTCGGAGATCCGCTTCGACATCATCAAGGTCGACCTCTCGCTCGTGCAGCGCAGCATGCCCGGAGCGCCGTCTCGTGCCGTACTGGCGTCGGTCGTGGAGTTTGCCGCGCGCACCGCGGCAATGGTCGTGGCCGAGGGCATCGAGGAGCCGGCGCAGGTAGCGCCCCTGCTCGAGCTCGGAATCAGGCACGGCCAGGGCTACCACCTGGGCCGGCCCGCGGAGCTGCCGTCGCAGCACCTGGCTTCGTCCCAACACATGGCGGAAGCGATCGCGTCGCCGATGCGGGCCTGGCGCCAGAGCATCGGCCTCAGCGCGTAGCGGGCCAGTCTCTCACCCGAGCAGCGCACGTGCCGCGGCCGCGGCACGTGCCACCAGCGCGGTGTCATCGGCCGGCCCGTCGCCGGCGTCGAGCCACGTGATCCGCGCGTCACGCCGGAACCAGGTCATCTGTCGCTTGGCGTACTGCCGCGTGCGACGGACCATCGTCTCGAGCGCCTCGTCGCGCGACCACTCCCCCGCCAGGTGGCGCGCCGCCTCTCGGTAGCCGTGACCGGTCATCGGCTCGAGCTGCGGGCCGAAGCCGGCGTCGAGCAGCGTGCGCACCTCGTCGAGCAGGCCGCTCTCCCACAGCCGCTGCGCGCGCGCCTCGATGCGCGCCACGATGACGTCCCGCGGCCGGTCGAGACCGAGCAGCGCCACGTGCCCGCGATATGGCTCGGCGCGGGGCAACGCTCCCCCATCGCCGGACTCGGCACGCTCCAGCGCTCGCACGACGCGTCGCGGGTTGCGCAGATCGGTGCGCGCGGCGACCGCCGGCGCGAGGGTCCCGAGGCGCTCGGCGAGCGCCTCCAGGCCGTCGACGGCGAGGCGCTCCGACAGGCGAGCTCGCACCTCCGGCGACCAGGCCTGCGCATCGTAATCGTGGCCGTCGGTCAGGCTGGTGACGTACAGGCCGCTGCCGCCCACGACGAGCGGCAGCGCACCGCGCGCTGCGATCTCGGGGATGAGCCGCCTGGCTGCGGCGACCCATTGGGCGACGGTGAACGGCTCATCGGGGTCGACCAGGTCGAGCAGGTGATGCGGCACAGCAGCCTGCGCCGCGGCATCGGGCTTGGCGGTGCCGATATCCATGCCGCGGTACACCTGCCGCGAGTCTGCGACCAGGATCTCGACCCGGAGCTCCCGCGCCAGGGCCAGCGCCAGGTCGGTCTTGCCCGAAGCGGTCGGGCCGACGATGCCGAGCAGCGCCGGCGCCGCCGGCGCCATCGGTTCAGCCGACCTCGACGAGGCGCTGGACCTGCTCGATGGCATGGGCTCGCCCCGTGGCACGATCGGCGTCGATGACGACGGCGTTGAGGGAGACCGGCCCGGATCCGACCTGGAAGCGCGTGGGAAGGTGGCGCAGGAAGCGTGGCAGCACGGTCTCGATGTCGAAGCCGATGATCGAGTCGCGCGGCCCGGTCATGCCGATGTCGCTGATGTAGGCGGTGCCCTTCGGCAGCAGGCGCGCGTCGGCGGTCGGCACGTGGGTATGGGTGCCCACGACCGCCGTGACGCGGCCGTCCAGGTACCAGCCCATGGCGTTCTTCTCCGAGGTGATCTCGCAGTGGAAGTCGAGCAGGCGCACCGGCGGCAGCGGCTCCGCCGCGCCGTCGAGCAGGTCATCGAGCGCGGTGAAGGGCGAGTCGAGCTGGTTCATGAAGACGCGGCCCATGGCGTTGATGACCGCGACCTGGTCGCCATCGGGCAGATGGTGGACGAGCCAACCACGACCGGGTGCGTCCGAGGGGTAGTTGATCGGGCGCAGAATCGGGACATCGGTATCGAGGTGGGCGTAGATCTCACGCTTGTCCCAGATGTGGTTGCCGCTGGTGATGACGTCGATGCCGCTGTCGAGCAGCTCGTCGGCGAGCGATGGCGTGAGGCCCATGCCGGCGGCCACGTTCTCGCCGTTGGCCACCACCATGTCGAGGTCAAGCTCGCGACGCAGGTCGGGCAGAGCGTGGCGGATCGCCAGCCGTCCCGGCTTGCCGATGATGTCGCCGACCATGCCGATGCGCAGCCGCCGATCGCGGGACGGACGCTCGCTCACCGTGCGTAGTCGACGGCGCGCGTCTCGCGAATGACGGTCACCTTGATCTGGCCGGGGTACTGCAGCTGCTCCTCGATCTTCTTGACGACGTCGCGTGCCAGCCGCGAGCTGGCCAGGTCGTCGATGTCCTCGGGACGGACCAGGATCCGGATCTCGCGACCGGCCTGGATCGCGTAGCAGCGCTCCACGCCGGGGAAGGCCAGCGCGATCTGCTGCAGGTCGTCGAGCCGCTTCACGTAGTTGTCGAGGCTCTCGCCGCGAGCTCCGGGGCGCGAGGCGCTGATGGCGTCCGCGATCTGGACCACGGTCGCCTCGATCGACTCCTGCTCGACCTCCTGGTGGTGCGCCGCGATGCAGTTGCACACGACCGGGTTGATCCCGTAGCGCTTGGCGATGTCGGCACCGATCTGGGCGTGCGGTCCCTCGACCTCGTGGTCGACCGCCTTGCCGATGTCGTGCAGCAGGCCGCCCTTCT
>JBDTNK010000048.1:0-15044 GCA_039933775.1 Chloroflexota bacterium
CAGATCCCGCAGATGGAGCGCATCTGCCGCGAGCAGCTGCGCGCCGCGATGCGCGCCCTGGTCGACGTCAGCGAGGCGGACGCGCGCGCAGTGTGCGCCAACGACGACGCGATCGATCACCTCTACAGCAGCGTCTACGAGGACGCGCTGGCGCTCATGCAGGCGTCGCCCGACAAGGTGCGCCAGGCCACGCACCAGCTCTTCGCGGCGCACCACCTCGAGCGCCTCGGCGATCGGGTCACGAACATCGGCGAGGACGTCGTGTACCTGGCCACCGGCCAGGTGGAGGACCTCAACCCCTGAAGCGACGGATCCTGGTCGTCGAGGACGACCCCACCCTGCGCCAGGCGCTCGCCTTCAACCTCGGGCGCGAGGGCTA
This sequence comes from Chloroflexota bacterium, assembly GCA_039933775.1. Lineage (GTDB taxonomy): Bacteria > Chloroflexota > Limnocylindria > QHBO01 > QHBO01 > JBDTNK01. The sequence goes on from JBDTNK010000048.1 coordinate 380, forward strand.
CGAGGTCACCGCCGTCGGGGACGGCGAGCGGGCGCTCGAGATCGCGCGCGGCGGGACCATCGACCTGGTGCTGCTGGACGTGATGCTGCCCGGCATGAGCGGCATCGAGGTGCTTCGCGTCCTGCGGCGCGAGTCGGTCGCCACGCCGGTCATCATCGTGTCGGCGAAAGGGGACGAGATCGACCGCGTCGTGGGCCTCAAGGTCGGGGCCGATGACTACGTGGCCAAGCCGTTCAGCCGCCCCGAGCTGCTGGCGCGCGTCGAGGCGGTGCTGCGTCGAGGGCCGCGCGCGACGCCCGATACCGAGCCCGGCGAGGAGCTGTCCTTCGGCCCGCTGCACAGCGACGTCAGCCATCGTGTCGTGACCGTCGGCGGCGAAGCGCTGCACCTGACGACCAAGGAGTTCGACCTGCTCAGCTTCATGGCCGCCAGGCCGGGTCGCATCTTCACCCGGGACCAGCTGCTGGCCGGCGTCTGGGGCTACGACTACAGCGGGGATGGACGGACGATCGACGTCCACGTCAGCTGGCTGCGCGGCAAGCTGCGCGGCGACGGGCATGACTACTTCCGGACGGTGCGCGGCGTGGGCTACGCCTTCGCTCCGCCGGCGACGTGATGCCAGGCACCGACGATCCGGCGGCGGCGCTCGACGCGCTGCTGCAGCAGCCGGGCGGCGATCTCATCGTCATCGTGGACGAGCGCCTGCGCATCGCGCGCGCCGGGGTCGAGGCCGCGCGGCTGGCCGAGCGGGAGCCGGACCGCCTGCGCGGCATGAGCCTCATCGCCGCCTTCGGGTCGGCATCGCTCGACGCGCTCGTGCGTGACGCCTGGATCAACGGCGTGGCGGGGCACGGCGAAACCGAGCTGGGGCCGCTGGGCGCACGCACCTTCGCGGTGCAGGCAATCCCCATGGCCGGTGGCGGCCTCGTCCTGTCGCTGCACGACATCACGGAGCTGCGCAAGGCGGAGCGAGTGCGCCGCGATTTCGTGGCGAATATCAGCCACGAGCTGCGGACGCCCCTCTCGTCGGTCAAGCTACTGGCTGAGACGCTCTCCTCGGGAGCGGTCGAGGACGTCGCGACGGCGGTCGACTTTGCACGCCAGATCGAGCGCGAGGTGGATCACCTGGCCCAGATCGTCGACGAGCTGCTGGACCTGTCGCTCATCGAGTCGGGGAGCATCGACCTCGCGCTCGAGATCGTGGCACCCGGGGAGCTCGTCGCCGCCGTGATCGAGCGCATCGCCCCGGTCGCCGAGCGGCGCGAGGTCGCGATCCGCGTCCTGCCCGGGGACGACGCTTCAATCCGGGTCGCGGTCGATCGGGCGCGCATCGGTCAGGCGCTCCTCAACCTGGCGCACAACGCGGTGAAATTCAGCCACCCCGGCAGCGCGGTTCGGATCGGCTGGCTGGCGCGTGAGAGGGTGGTGCGCTTCAGCGTGGCCGATGACGGCATCGGCGTGCCCGAGGCGCACCAGGCCCGCATCTTTGAGCGGTTCTACAAGGTCGACCGGGCACGCACCAGCGGCGAACGCGACGAGCCCCAGCTCAGCGGCAGTACCGGGCTGGGGCTCGCGATCGTGCGGCACATCGCGCAGGCGCACGGAGGCAGCGTGGGCGTCGAGAGCCGCGAGGGGTCGGGATCGACCTTCTGGATCGAGCTCCCCGTACTCGAGGCCTGACGCTCAGGCAACCGCCTCCTCGACGGCGTCGAGGGATGCCTCTGCCGCCACCAGGGCAAGATCGATATTGATCTTCAACTCCCTGCCGACGAGCCAGCCACCGGTCTCGAGGCCCACGTTCCAGGTCAGGCCCCAGTCCTCGCGGTTGATCTTGGTCGATGCACTGAACGCCGCCCGTCGCCCGCCCTGCAGGTTGGCAACGACGCCGTCCAGCTCCGCCTCGAGCTCAACGGGCCGGGTGACGTCGCGGATGGTGAGATCGCCCTTCAGGACGAAGTCGTCGCCGCCGTTGCGCTCCACGCTCGTCGAGCGGAAGGCCAGGTACGGATAGGTCTCGGCGTCGAGGAAGTCGGCCGAGCTGAGGTGCTGGTCACGAGCCACCTGCCCGGTATTGACCGAGGCCGCGCTGAGCCGAACCTCGACGCTGCTGCGCTCAAGATGCTCCTCGTCGAAGTCGACGCTGGCCTCGTCGATCGCGATCGTGCCGCGCACGGTCGTGACCATCATGTGCTTGGTGGAAAAGGTGACCGACGAGTGCGCCGGATCGAGTTCCCATGTCATCGTGAAGTGAGTCTCCTGGCTCTGCTTGTGTTCGCGGCCTCGCCGCAATATGATTGTCTCAGCAACAATGTCAGTAAGTGATTGCATATGCAACAAGTTTCTGAGACCGATACCTCCGCGCAACAGCCGAGCCCGGCCGATGCGCAGCTCGATTCCTGGCGCGCCTTCCTGCGCAGCCACGCGCACGTGACGCGACAGCTCGAGCGCGAGCTGATCGCCGAGCACGGCATGGGGCTGGCCGAGTACGACGTGCTCGTGCAGCTGGCCGCCGTGCCGGATCGCCAGCTGCGCATGAGCGACCTCGCCGAGCGGCTGCTGCTGTCACGCAGCGGGGCCACGCGCCTCATCGATCGGCTGGAGGCGGCGGGACAGGTCGAGCGTGTCTCGTGCGAGAGCGACCGGCGCGGCCAGTGGGCGACGCTGACCCCCGCGGGGGTAGAGCGCCTGCGCGCCGCGTGGCCGACGCACCTGCGCGGCATCCGGGAGCACTTCCTGTCGCGCATCCCACCCGGGGAGCGCGAGCACCTGCGTCGCTCGCTGGAGCGGCTGCTGCCCTAGGAGCCGGGGTCGAGTTCGGCGATCAGCCCGCGCACCATGGAGCCGCGCGAGTCGTCGGGCGCCGCCTGCAGGAAGGCCTCGAACGCCGCGCGGGCCGCCGCGTCGTCGCCGCGCTGCCGCGCGATGAGGCCACGGAAGAACGGGATGTCGACCGAGCCAGGATCGATCGTCTCGATGCGATCCACAACGGCGCTCGCATCATCGGGCTGGCCCGACTGCAGGTAGGCGGTCGCCAGCTTCACGAGCGCGTCGGTCTGCCCGGGATCGAGGGCACTGACCAGCAGGAGCAGCGGCTGGGCCGCGTTGCGGTCGGCCTGTGTGCCCGATGCGAGGTAGAGGTCGGCCAGCTCGCTGAGTGCATCGGTGTCCTCCGGATCGGCACGCAGATGACCGAGCAGCTCGGTGATGCGCGCCTGCCGCGCGTCGGCCTGCGCCATGCGGTCGGCCAGCGCCTGGTTCGTGACGGTCGCATTGGCGAGGTTGGCCGGGATGCCGAGCAGCACGCCCCCGGCGAGCAGCACGCCGAGCGCGATCCCCACGCCGCCCACCAGCAGCCGTGCGTCGCGCCCACGCTGGGCCTCCGCTGGCGCCGGGGCAGCGTCGAGGGCGGCGCGGGTAGCCATGGCGCGCTGCTGCGCCAGTGCCCGCTCGGCGCCGTAGGCCGCCACGTCAAGACTTCCGGACCGATGGTCGGCCTCGACGTCGCGCAGTGACTCGATCGCGATGCGGTGGCGCAGCGCGAGCGCGTCGCGGTCCTCCTCCGGCAGCCGCGGTGCGCGACGGTCCGGGTCCTCGAGCAGGATCGGCATGGCGACCACGACCGCGGCCAGGATGGCCACGGCGGCGAAGAGAAGCGGCTCAGGCATCGAGCGCCTCCGCCTCGTCCGCCACGCGCGACGCAGCGTCGCCGGACGCGACCGGGGCGGGTGGCGCGGGTGGGGTTGGCGCTCGGCGCAGCCAGAGCCAGAAGCCCGCGACGCCCAGTGCCAAAAGCGCGATCGGCGCCAGCCACGGCAGCGGGGAACGCGGCGAGAGCAGGATCCACTCGCCGTAGCGGTCGACGAAGTGCTGCCGCACCTGGTCCGCGGTGGCGCCGTCGGCGAGCAGCGCGTCGATCTGGCGACGGATCTCGGCCGCCGAGCGCGTCGGCGACTCGCCCACCGACAGCCCCTCGCAATCGGGGCAGCGCAGCTCCGCGGCCAGCGTGGCAGCGTCCGAGGCCGTGGACGGCCGCAGCAGTGCCACGAGTGCGAGCCCCGCGAGCGCCAGCAGCACCCCGGCGGCGAGCGGCAGCGCCAGGCGCCTCATCGCGAGGCCATCAGCGGCGCGAGCTGCGCGTCGATGACCGCGCCGGTCACCGGGCCGTACTGCTTGTAGCGCACGATACCGGTGGCGTCGACGAAGAAGCTTTCCGGCGGCCCGGTCACGCCGAAGTCGATCGCGGTGCCGCCCGACGGATCGGTGAGCGTCGCCCAGCCGCCGTCGCCGTAGCGCGCCAGGAAGCCGCGTGCGCCATCGGCCGTGTCGTTGTAGAGCACGCCGACGATCGTGGCCGCCTCGCCGTATCGGTCCTGCGCCTCGAGCAGGACAGCGTGCTCCTCGACGCATGGCCCGCACCAGCTGGCCCAGAAGTTCACGACCAGCGGCCGGCCGCGCAGGTCCTCGCTCGAGACGCTCGTGCCGTCGATGGTGGTGAGCGTGAAGGCGGGGACGGGCTGTCCGATGAGCGGCGACGGGATCTCCGACGGGTCGCGACCGAGTCCCGAGAAGAGCAGCAGCCCGATCGGGATGACCAGGAGCGGAACGACGAGCCAGCGCAGGAGGCGCATCAGGCCGACTCCTGCTCGGCCAGCGATCGTGGCGGCTCGACGGCAGCAGGGGCGGCCGCGGTACGCGCCACGCCCACGCGACGCCGGTCCGGCCAGATGGCGAAGACGGCGCCGAAAACCACGATCCCGCCGCCGAGCCAGATCCACACCACCAGCGGGTTGACGAAGACGCGCAGCGTGACCGACCCGGTGGCCGGATCGGCGGCCATCAGCGTCACGTACAGGTCGTCGCCCAGCGAGGTGCGCACGACCGGCGTGGCGATGGGCGTCTCGGAGTTCGGATAGTCGCGCAGGGCGGTGGCCATGGCGACCCCGTCGGCGCGGATCTCGGCCCGCGTCTCGATCACGCGCGGATCGTCGGCCAGCGGCTCGACGACGAGGCGATCGTAGGTGACGCGGTACTCGCCGACAGTGACCGACTCGCCCGGTGCGAGCGTCGCGCTGGTGTCCGACGAGAGCGTGGCGCTGACCGCGATGGCGATGCCCATGACCAGGATGCCGGCGTGCACCGCGTAGCCGCCGTAACGCCTGCGGTTGCGCGTCGCCAGACGCCATCCGGCGAGCGGTGCCGCCTCCCGCCGGCCGCGCATCCGCGCCCGCGTCCCGCGCAGCACCTCGTCGAGCATGATGCCGCCGCTGAAGAGCGCCATGCCCAGCGTCGCAAGCGGCGCGAGCTCGCGCATGCCGAGCGCCCAGGCGGCCAGCATCGCGACCGCGGCCACCAGCAGTGGCGGCCCGAAACGGTCGCGCAGGGTGGCGAGCGAGGCACCGCCCCATGGCAGGGCAGGGCCCACGCCCATCAGGAACAGAAGCGCGACGAAGAGCGGGACGTTGACGCGGTTGAACCAGGGCGCCCCGACGCCGATCGTCCCGCCACCAAAGATTCCGACGGCGAGCGGCAGTAGCGTGCCCAGGATCACGACCGCGGTGATGACCAGGAAGAGCACGTTGTTGAACAGAAAGGCGCTCTCGCGGCTGACGACGGCGGTCGGCGTGTCGCGATCACGCAGGTCGGGCAGCCGGGCGACGAGCAGCGCGCTCGAGGCGCCCAGCGCGATCAGGATGCCGGCCAGGTACCACGGCCCGATTGCCGATTGCGTGAAGGAGTGGACGCTGGCCACGACGCCGGATCGGGTCAGGAAGGTGCCGAAGATGGTGAGCACGAAGGTGCTGATGACGAGCGCCACGCTCCATGTGCGCAGACCGCCACGCCGCTCGGCGACCATGCTCGAGTGGATGAACGCCGTCGCGGTGAGCCACGGCAGGAGCGCGGCGTTCTCGACCGGGTCCCAGGCCCAGTAGCCGCCCCAGCCGAGCACCTCGTAGCTCCACCAGGCTCCGGCCACGATCCCCGCGGTGAGGAAGATCCACGGCACGATCGTCCAGCGCCGCACGATCGAGAGCCAGGCATCATCGGTCCTGCGGGTGATGAGCGCCGCGATGCCGAAGGCGAACGGGATCGCCAGTCCGGTGTAGCCCAGGTACAGCAGCGGCGGATGAAGCCCCATGAACGGGTGGTTCTGGAGCAGCGCGTTCGGCCCGGGGCCCTCGGTCGCGATGGGCGTGACCCGCGTGAACGGGTTGCCCGGCCAGGTCATGACGCTGAACAGGAAGACGTTGATCGCGGCCAACGTGGCGCCGACCCACGACATGAGCTGCGGATGCATGCCGCGATATCGGTACAGCACCAGCGTCGCCCAGCCGACGGCGAGGAGCGTCCAGAACAGGATCGAGCCCTCGAGCGCGGCCCACAGCGAGATGACGCTGAAGAACGGTGGGGTGGTGGTGGCGTTGTTGCGCGCGACGTAGAGCACGCTGAAATCGTGGGTCAGCAGCGAGATGACCATGATCGTGGCGGCGATCCCGGCGAGCACGAACGAGACGAGCACCGCGCGCCGCGCGCTGTGCACCACCACCGCGTCCCGGCGGCGGGCACCGATCGCGAAGGCGAGCGCGGCGTAGACGCTCGCGGCCAGACCGATGACGATCGCGACGTGGCCCAGGTCGGGAAGCATCGGTCAGCTCAGTCGCCCGGGACGATGACCTGGCTCGGGATCTCGCCCGACGCGGGAGCCTCGTAGTTCTCGTCATGCTTGACGAGCAGGCTGGTGGCCTCGAACAGGCCATCGGTGCCGATGGAGCCCTCGACCACCGCTCCGACGCCATCGCGGAACGAGCTCGTCGGCGCCACGGCGCTGTGCACGGTCACCTCGCTCGTGCCATCGGTCAGGACGAAGGTGAGGTCAGTCGCGGGCCCGCTCACGCTGCCCGGCTTGACGAGCCCGCCCAGGCGCACCGTCTGGCCCGCCGCATCGTCCATGGCAAGCAGCTCGGTCGGAGTGCGGTAGTAGACAAGCGCACTGCTCACGCTGCTGAAGGCGAGGTAGGCCACGATGGCCAGGATGCCGGCGATGCCGGCGATGAGGACCCAGCGGCTGCGCCCCCGTGGAACACGCCGTGGTGCCGGTGCGGGGCTGACCGTCATGGGCTCTCGTCGCCGCGCTCGAGTGCGGCATGAGCAGCCTCGTCACGTGCGCGGCGCAGGCGACGCAGGAGCGTCGCGCTGTAGAGCGCCAGGCCGCCGACGATGACGATATAGGCGGCGAGGATGAAGGGCAGGTCGGTCATCGGGCCACCTCACCCGCCGGCGCGGACGGGGCGTCGGAGATCGTGGGCCGCACCGCGCGACGGCGTGCCGCGGCAAGGCTGGCGTCGCGCGCCGCCTCCTCGCCACGCCATTCGGCATCGGCCAGCTGGTAGCGTCGGATCATGAGGTAGGCCCACGCGATGGTGAACGAGCCGAGCATGGCGAGCAGCGTGAGCACGAAGGGCAGCGGGGCCGCGGGGTTGAGCACCTTGTCGGGCGCCAGGAAGGTGGCGGTCTGGTGCAGGCCGCGCCACCACTCGACGCTGAAGTGGACGATCGGGATGTCGACGGCCGCCACCAGCCCCACGATCGCGGCGCGCGTCGCGCGGCGCTCGGGGTCGGCGGTGAGCCGCCGCAGGAGCAGGTAGCCCAAGTAGAGGGCCAGCAGCAGCGCCGTTGTCGTGATGCGCGGATCGCCCCACTGCCAGGCGGTGCCCCACACCGGCTGGCCCCACATCATGCCGCCCCACAGGGCGAAGGCCGTGAACATGACGCCGATCTCCGCCGCGGCCAGGGCAGCATGGTCGAAGCGCCGGTCGCGCTTCCAGATCCAGCCGATGCCCGCCAGCGCGGTCGTGCCGAACGACAGGTACGCCAACCAGGCCGATGGCACGTGCACGTACATGATCCGCTGCGCGTCGCCCTGGTTGAGGTCGGCGGGCACCACGAACAGCGCGTTGATCGTGGCGGCGGCCACGGTCAGCAGCGCGACGATGCCGAGGATGCGGATCTTCATGACGTGGGTGCTATTCCTCCAGCAGGAAGCCGTAGGTGCCGGCTCCGACGATCAGCATGACGATATCGAATGCGGCGAGGAGCTGGAGCCAGGCACCCAGCTCACCGAACGGGTCGCCGCTCAGCGCGGCCGACGTGGCCTTCACCGCGGCGAGCAGCAGCGGCGCGATGACCGGCAGGACGAGGAGCGGCAGCATCACCTCGCGCGCCCGCAGCCGCACCGTGACGCCGGCGTAGAAGGTGCCGACCGCGGCAAAGCCGAGCGTCCCGAGCAGGACGGCGGCGACCAGCCCGGGCCAGGCCGCCAGCAGGTCGACGGCGTACAGCAGCCCCATCAGCGGCACCAGCAGCGCGCCGAGCACGAGCATCGCGCCGAAGCCGGCAAGCGCCTTGCCCAGGTAGATCGCGCGGCGGGCGACCGGGTAGAGGGCGAGCTGCTCGAGCGCGCCGTCATCGGTCTCCAGCTGATGCAGGCGGGCCACGGCCAGGAGGCCGGCGAAGACGATGGCCAGCCACAGCAGCCCCGGCGCGGCCTGCGCCAGGTGCGCCGCGTCGGGACCCAGCGCGAAGCCGAAGAGGAGCAGGACGAGCGCCGCGAAGAACAGTGTCGAGCTGATCGCGCTGCGTCCGCGCAGCTCGGCCATGGCGTCCTTGCGCGCGACCGCCAGCGCGATGCGCGCCTGCGCGCCGACGGTCATCGCGATGCCTCCCCGGCCGACGATGCGGCGGGCACGCTGCGTGGCGGGCCGGCCGCCGGCGTGTCGCTGAGTCCGACACCGCGGCCGCCGATGGCGGTCACGATCCCCGCCTCCAGGTGGACCGAGCCGTTCGCCTGCGGCAGCAAGCGCTCCGCGGCGTGCGTCGCCACGAGGCAGGTCACGCCGGCCCGCTGCCACGCATGCAGCAGCTCGCCCATGAGCTGCATGCCGGCCTCGTCGAGACTCTCGAACGGCTCGTCAAGGAGCAGCACCGACGGGCTGCCCAGCAGGAGACGGGCGAGCGCCACGCGGCGCCGCATGCCAGCCGAGAAGTCGCGCACACGACGGTCGGCCTCGGCGCCCAGCGCGACCGTGGCCAGCACCTGGGGCACGCGCTCGCGCGCATCGGGCGGCTCCAGGCCCAACAGCGTGGCGGCGAAGCGCAGATTCTCGGCGGCGGTCAGATCGTCATACAGCCCGGTGGCGTGCGACAGGTAGCCGATCCGCCCGCGCACCAGCTCCGGCCAGCGGCCGACGTCCAGGCCGTCGATCTCGGCACGTCCGAAGCTGGGCCGGATGGTCGTGGCCAGGATGCGCAGCAGCGTCGTCTTGCCCGCGCCGTTCGAGCCGAGCAGCGCCACGACCGCGCCGCGCTCGACGCGCAGCGAAACACCGGCGATGGCTGGTCGGCGGTCGTAGAGGCGTGCCAGGTCGAACGTCTCGATGGCTGGCGGTGGGTTGTCCGGCGCACCGACGGCGCGGGGCGACACGTAGATCGTCTGCGGCATGCTCGTCGCGCGGAGCGAAAGGGGTGGGTGCCTGCACTATGCGGCCCGACCTGCGACGCGTCAAATGGCCGGCGCGGGCTCCCCGGTGCGCACGTATCCGGGCTCGTATCAATGTTCGGCCGACGGCGATCCCCTCGGCCGAACGGTTCAAATTCGCATTAGGTACCGATGGCATGAGACGGCTCCATTCCCTCGTGCCGGCGCTGGGCGCCGGCCTCGTCCTGCTGCTGGCGGCCTGCAGCGGTGCCGGCACGTCTGCCACCACGGCCGCGGCCAGCCCATCGCAGGCAGCATCCGAAAGCGCCGCCGCATCGGAGAGCAGCGCCGAGAGCGCCGCGCCGGCCGGTGAGGGCGCGACCGTCATGCTGCAGGACTTCGCCTTCGCGCCGTCCGAGCTGACGATTCCGGCCGGCACAACGGTCACCTTCACGAACATGGACACCGCACCCCACACGGCCACCCAGGGCACCGATGGCGAGGCCGATGCCGATGCGGCGTTCGACCTGCAGCTCGCCGCCGGCGGCGGCACCGGGGAGTACACGTTCGACGAGGCAGGCACCTACAACGTGACCTGCAAGATCCACCCGGCGATGAACATGACGATCACCGTCGAGTAGCGCACGCCACCCGGAGGGTTGGCCCGTCCCGGCCCTCCGCACCCGGCGTGATGTCGCGCCAGGTCGCGATGGGATATCCGGATATCCGTCAAGGGCACTGCGCACCGCCGGGGGGCGGCCCGGGTCCCGCCGGGATATCCGGATATCCGTCAAGGGCACTGCGCACCGCCAAGGCGGCCCGCGGTCCTGCGTGTTGACCCCCTCTCGCGGCCGGTGCTACCGTTCCCCGCCCATGGACGCCGGCTTCCACGAACCCACTTCAGCGCCGCGCTCACGTGCCGCGCGTCGCGAGGCAGCCCAGCGCGCGGAATGCGCCGCGACGGCGGCGCTCACGATCCTGGGCCAGAAGTGGGTGCTGCGTATCGTGCGCTCGCTGGGCGAGTCGACGCAGCGCTTCTGCGAGCTGCAGGACGCGCTGGGCGGCGCGAACTCCGCCACGCTCTCGCAGCGACTCAAGATGCTGGAGGACGAGGGGCTCATCGACCGCACCATGGTGTCCAGCATGCCGCCCTGGGTCGAGTACTCGCTCACCGGCAAGGGGCGCGAGCTGAACGAGGCGATCGTGGTCATCGACCGATGGGCCGAGCGCTGGTCGCCGGACTCGTGAGCCATCCGATCGCCGAGGAGCGACCCGTCGAGCACGGCGACGCCCTGAACCTCATCCGCGCCGCGGTCGCCGAGGCGCCCGGTCCGCAGGCCGCAGCGCAGCGGGCCGTGGAGCTGCTGCGCGACCGCTTCGAGCAGTACGACTGGATCGGCATCTACTGGGTCGAGGGCAGCGACCTGGTGCTCGGCCCGTGGATCGGTCCGCAGGCAACGGACCACACTCGGATCCCGATCGGGACCGGCATCTGCGGCGCCGCGGCGGCGTCCGGCCAGACGGAGATCGTGGCCGACGTTGACGCCGACCCGCGCTACCTCGCCTGCTTCACCACGACCCGATCGGAGATCGTGGTCCCGATCTTCGCCGAGGGCGAGGTCATCGGCGAGATCGACATCGACGGCGAAGAGGCCGATGCCTTCGGCGAGCAGGACGCGCGCTTCCTCGAGGAGGTCGCCGCGCTGCTCGCCCCGCTACGGCCGCGGCCGTAACCCGCGCCGTACATCGGTGCGATGACGGAGACGGGTGGCCGGTTCGAACAGATCTATGACGCGCACGTCGTCGCGATCTATCGGTTCGTGCATGCCCGGGTCGGCAACCGGCCCGACGCGGAGGACCTGACGGCGCAGGTCTTCATGCGCGCCGTCGAGCAGCTCGACACGACCCGCGACGAGGGCCAGATCGTCGCCTGGCTGTACCGCGTCAGCCAGAACGCGATCGCTGACTACTGGCGCGCCTTCTATCGCCTGCCGCTCGTCGGCACCGAGCAGGTGGCGCCGGGCTGGGAGCCGGTCGCTCCCGGCGAGTCGGCGCCCGATGCCGCGGACGACGTCGCCGCGCGACGCGTGACCGCGCTGCTGCGTCGCCTGCCCGAGCGCTATCGCCAGGTGCTCGAGCTGCGCTTCCTGCGCCGCCTCAGCGTCGAGGAGACCGCGCGCGAGCTCGGCATCAGCCACGGCAACGCCAAGGTGCTGCAGTACAGAGCGCTGCGCAAGGCAGCGTTGATGGATGCTTCGACCGATGGATGAGCGACCGATGGCGCCGCGCGACGACGCCACCGACCCGCGGGCGGCCGAGCGCTTCGACAAGTACGTCGACGCGGTCCTCGGCCGCGGCCGTCCCTCGCCGGACGACGTGGTCGATCGCGACGAGGCCGAGATGGCGCGCCTGGCGGCGGAGCTGTCCGGTGCCACGGACGCCGCCGCCGCGGAGCCGGATGAGGCCTTCGTCGAGCAGCTGCGCCTGCGGATGCGCCAGGCCGACCAGGGCATCGATGCCGTGCGCGTGCCGCCCCCGGTTCGCGTTGCGCCGGCGGCGACGGCCGATGCCGGCGCGCGCATCGCCCGCTTCCGTCTCTCGCGACGCGACCTGCTGCGCGGCGGTCTCACCGTCGGCGCCGGTCTGGCCGCTGGGCTCGTGGGCGGCGCCTTCATCGACCGCGCCCTCAACGACGCGGAGGCCGGTTGGACCGACCAGGAGCTCGTCGCCGGCAATGGCGAGTGGGCCGAGGTGGCCGTCACCTCTGACCTGCCCAGCGGCGCGGTGATGCGCTTCACGACGCCGGCCTTCGACGGCTTCGTGGTCAACGACGACGGCGAGATCCGCGCACTCGGCGCCACGTGCACGCACCTGGGCTGCACGCTCCAGTACCGTCCCGAGTTCAACGACCTGCGCTGCCCGTGCCACGACGCGAGCTTCAACCTGCGCGGCTGGCTGGCCAATGATCGTCGCAACTGGCAGCAGGACGGCCCCTATCCCGGCGATGCCCGCGCCTACCCGATCACGCTCCCGCCGCTGCCGCGTCCGAAGGTGAAGGTCGAGGACGACAAGATCTTCGTCTACACCGCCCGGATCTAGCTGTTGAGCAGGTTGACGAGGTAGCCGATGAGGTACGGCACGAGCAGCACGACCACGACCACCGCCAGCGCGATCCCCGCGTAGAGGAAGAGGCTCAGGTCCGGCGGTGCCCTGCGCTCCGGCGGCGGCTTGAGACGGCGCGACAGGTGCGACGGCCGATGCGGCCGCTGGTGCTCGTAGCGACGTTGCTTGAGCTCTGGCACGCGCCTATCGTCGCTCGATCTGGTCAACGATCGTCCGGAGCCGCCGATGTCGCTCATCGCGGTCGCGCACGTACCGTTCGATCGCCTCGAGGATGTGCCGCTGGCCCAGGTGCGCTTCGTCCATCACCTCGTCGACCGTCCCGCCGGTACGCCAGCGGTCGTCCCAGTCAGACGACAGCGAATACTCCTCGGCGAGCGGACCGTCGACCCAGTCGCGCATCAGCTTGAAGGCACGGTTGGTGATCGCCATGCCGTCCCAGCGGTCAGCCTCAGAACGAATCCCTTCTCGATACTCGGGATCCTGCATGTTGAACAGCTGCGGGCTGAGGGCCGCGACGATCCGAACGTTCAGGCCGCGACGCTCGAGCTCGGGCAGCACCTTCACCACGTTCGCGGTGGTGATCGTGCCCTGCACGTAGACCGTCCCCGCCGACGGGCTGCCGGCCGCCACATCGCGTAACAGGTACGCGCCGCGCGCGGCGTCCCAATGCGGCGCCATGCCGAGCGCCTCGCGGTCGGGAATCTCGATCGCCGGCCGGGTGAGATGCAGCGCCACGATCGGCACGTCGGTGGCGAGGGCCGCCCCGAGCAGCACCGGGACCTCGTTGTACTCCCACGGATGCAGATCGATGACGTGGCCCTCCGGGAAGAGCTGCGTGACGCCCGGCGAGAAGACACCGAAATGTGTTCGGGAGTCCTCGGCCGTCTCCGGTCCGGAGTGTCCCGCGATCCAGAGCACCTTGCCGACCTTCAGCTCGGTGTCCTGTGCGAGCTGGCTGAAGAGACGCATCGGGCCGTACTTGAGGTACGAGAACGAACCATAGGTCGAGCAGGCGCCCCAGAAGCCGTTGAACGAACGCATCGGGTCCAGCGACAGGTTGACCGTGGCAAGGCCGACCATCAGGCCCGCGTTCGTGAATTCGGTGATCTGCTGCGGCAGCAGCGCGCCGCGGGGGTTGGTGTCGCGGTTGTACCAGCCCCAGCCGGGCGCGCCGTCGAAGTCCTTGGCGAACCCCGCGATATTGGTCGACTCGGCGAGGTCCGCCGAGCATGCGATCACGAGCGGCCGACCGTACTCCTGTTTCGCAAAGCTGTTGACCCATGCGCCCCAGGTCGCCAGCGCGGCCCGATTCGGCGCCTTCTCCCCCGCCTTCTTCCAGACCGATGCCGGATAGTTGCGGTAATCGGTGATGCGTGTGTCGCTGAAGATCGCACCGTCATCGGTCAGGTTGAACCCGTCGACCGTGTCCGGCACCGATTCCGCGACCTCGACCAGCCGGTTGCTGATCGCGTCGATGAGCTCGGGGCTGTTGCGCAGCGCGCTCATGGCCACGACGAAGTTCGCGCGCGCCTGCTGCTCGCGTTCAGCGGGGTCCTCGGGCGCAAGCTCGTCAACGCCCAGGTACTGGACGCCGTGGCGCTCCATGAACGCCTTGCGCACCGTCCAGAATGGCTCGGAATTCATGGCATGCGGCGACCCGTGGCTCTTGTTGTCGTACTTGCCGTAGCCGCGTCCCTTGCGGGTGCGGAACCAGGCCACCGACGGTCGCTGCTGCGGATTGTCGCCGCGCCCGGCCTCGAGCACGGCACGTGTCACCGTCGCCCATTCCGAGCCTTGCATCGTGCCGGTGACGCGCCAGTCGTACGCGCCGAACCAGGTTTCCGGCGTGCCCGGCACGACGCTCGAGACGGCGGGATCATCGATGCCGTAATCGTTCCAGTCGATGAGGAAGACGAGGTTGCTGAGGCCGAGCCCCCAGGCCGTGTTGCGCGTCTCGTGGCTGGCGCCCGGCGTCAGGCCGCCCTCGCCCTCGATCACGAAGACCTTGACCTGCTCCGCACCGGCGAGCTTCAGCGCGACCGCTTCACCGGCCGATGGCGGCATGCCATG
>JBDTNK010000049.1:0-14748 GCA_039933775.1 Chloroflexota bacterium
GGCCCAGCAGCGCGCCGAGCAGCTTCACCTCGCGGGCGAGCGGGTCTCGTGTGCGGCCGCGAGGTGGGCTTGTGGCCGGGTTCGTGGCTGAGCTCGCGGTTGAGCTCGCGGCGGCCTGAGCCGCCAAGGCGTCAGCTGGCTTCGGCGAGGATCGCCCCGCTGCGGTAGTGCGCTCGTTCGGCGCACTCGACGATGCAGCCGCGCGCGTCGCGACCGTCGTGCGCGTCGAAGTGGTACCAGCCGTCCTGGCCGCTTCGCTGCTCGAGTCGGCAGCCGCAGGCGACGCAGGTGACCGGGGCGAGTCGTCCGTCACGCACTGAGTATCGGGTCAGGTCAAGTACGGCATCCATGCTCCGCAGCCTACGTGCGTGCGGCCCGCGTGTCGGCGCCGTCGGAGAGCCCGTTCGGTTGCGGTTCGGTTGCGGGCGCTGCACGAGGCGCTCGCCCCGGGCATCGCGCTACAGGCGGGCGCCGGTGGTATCGGGCGGCTCGGGGTGGTCGAGCGGCTCTGACATCTCGATCGTCAGCCCGTTGAGCGTCCGCGTCCCACTGCGTTCGTGCTCTTCCGCGACGATCGCAGCCGGCGGCCGGTTGTGCAGGATCTTCTGCTCCAGCCCGGCGATGAAGGTCCCGACTGAGAGGCCGGCCCCGCTGAAGGACGGCAGTGGATCGGGCGCAGATTCGTCGCGCGTCGAGGACATGTCCCCAGTGTGGTCTGCCCGGCTCGATCTGTCACGAGTGCGCCAGTGGCGCACGCAAGGTGATGCGGTTCGACGGCGCGGAGCTTGGCGCGCGCAAGGTGACAGATGCTCACGCGGTGATGTGTTAGGTGGGCAATCGGGACAGATCCAGCCGTGTTTCACGCCAGGAGGGCGACGTATGCGCACCGGGGACAGCATCTGTTGCCCATACGTCGAAAGACGGCTGAATAAGGACCGCCTCCGTGGGCATCTGTCATCGTTCCGGCTCGCGATTGCCCTGCTGTGGGGGCGCGGACGTGGCGCGCAGTCAGGCGATGCGGTAGCCCACGCCGCGGACGCTGATCGGCACCGGGGCACCGACGACGCGGAGCTTGGCGCGTAGCCGCGCGAGATGCGGCTTCGGCCACAGGGGATCGGGGTCGTGCTCCTCGGGCCAGCCGGCGCGCAGCAGGTCCTGGTGCAGCACCAGCTTCCCGCGCGCCTCCACGATCGCCGCCAGCAGCTCGTATTCGACGCGGGTGAGCGGCAACGCCGCGTTGGAGAAGCGGATCTCGTGCCGCTCGCGATCGACGGCCAGCGGGGAGCCGTCGGTGTCCGGAACGGCAACATCCGAGCGATGCCGGCGCCACACGGCACGGATGCGAGCCAAGAGCTCCTGCTTCCCGAACGGCTTGGTGACGTAGTCATCGGCGCCCGCGTCGAGCGCCTGGACCTTCGTGCGCTCGTCGCTCTCGCCGGAGACGACGATGATCGGCGTCTGGGCGCGGGCTCGCAGCGCGCGGGCCACGGCCAGGCCGTCCATGTGCGGCATCGCCAGGTCGAGCAGGACCAGGTCCGGCCGGTCACCGTCGAAGCGGCTCAGCGCCTCCGCTCCGTCGTATGCGGCGATCACGCGGTGTCCGTCGCTGCCCACCAGCGCCGCCACGGCCCCGACCATGGCCGGCTCGTCGTCGACGACCAGGATGCGCAGCGGCGGGACGGAGAGCGGCCCCGTCATCGGTCGATGGGAGCCAGGGGCAGTGCCGCGACGAACTGCGATCCGCCCGAGGGGCGATCCTCGATCCACACGTGGCCGCCCATGGCCTGCATCAGGCGCCGTGCCGCGAAGAGCCCGATCCCTGAGCCGGGGCGCTGCGCGCCGTGCAGGCGCACGAACGGCTCGAAGACCGATTCGCGCTCCGCAACGGGGACGCCGAGGCCGTCGTCGGCCACGCAGACGTGCACCTCGCCGTCCTCGAGCCAGTCGGCGACCACGATGCGTCCGCCCTCCGGCGCGTACTTCGCCGCGTTCTCCAGGAGCAGCTCGAGCACCTGGCGGAATCGCGCCGCATCGCCCAACGCCCGGAGCCGCTCCTGCCCGTAGCGCTCGAGCCCGTGGCGTCGGAGCATCGGCGCCAGCCGCGTGAGGAGCTCGTCGACGAGCCCCGACACCTCGAAGGGTTGGACGTGGACGGTCACCGGACCGTCGCCGCGCAGCGAGCCGAGCACCGATCCCACCAGCGAGTCGAGCTGTCCGAGCTGGTCGATCGCCGCGCGATGCCATTCATCGACGCGCTCGGCTGCGGTATCGGGCGAGCGTGAGGCATCGGACAGGAGGTCCAGGTAGGCACGGATCACCGCGAGCGGCGTGCGCAGCTGGTGGGTCACGACCGCGTTGAGCTCGGCACGCGCCTGGTCGATCGCGCGCAGCGAATCGAGCTGTGCCTCCGCCTCGATCTGCAGGCGACCACGCTCGACGATCCCGGCCAGCAGGTTCGCGATCGTGGCGAGTCGGCGCACGTCGCCGGTGCCGAAGTCGCGCGGCGCGACGGTCTTGATGTTGATGACGCCCACGACCTGCTCGTTCCACAGCAGCGGCACCGCCAGCAGCGAGGTGAAGCGCTCGTGATCGACGCCGCGAATCCAGGCACAGCGCGGGTCCTCGCGCAGGTCGTGGCTGACGACCGGCTTGCGCGATTCGGCGGCGATCCCGGTCAGCCCTTCTCCGATGCGCAGGCGCGCGATGCCAATGTGCTGGCGGTCGAGGCCATTCGTGGCGGCCAGCGTGAGCCCGTGACCATCACGATCGAGGAGATAGAGCGAGCAGACCTGGCTCGCCATGGCGGTCGTGGCGTGGTCGACCACGATCCGCATCAGCTCATCCCAGGTCCGCGCCGTCGTGACGAGCTGCATCATGCGCTGCAGGAAGCGCAGCTCGTCGAGCTGCTGCTCGACCTGTGCGGCGGCGGTCGTGGGGAGGGGCGCCTCGGTCGGCCTGGTGGCGGTCATGGTGCTTTCGTTGTACTAGGAATCGGCGCCGCCCGCTCCCAGCAGCTCGACGAGCAGCGCCTGCTGCACGTAGAGGCGGTTCTCCGCCTGCTCCAGCACGACTGACGACGGTCCCTCCAGCACCCCGACGCTGATCTCCTCGCCGCGATGCGCGGGCAGGCAGTGCATCACGAGGGCGCCCGGCGTGTGGGCCATGAGCGCCTCGTTGACCTGGAAGCCCGCGAAGAGCGTGCGGCGCGCGGCGGCATGGTCTTCCGCGCCCATGCTCGTCCAGACATCGGTATACACGGCATCCGCGTCCCTGACGGCCGCGACCGGGTCCGGACCGATGCTGACGCTGGCACCGGTCGACTGCCCGATGCGCCTGGCCTCGGCCACGATGGTCGCGTTCGGCTCGAAGACGTCTGGCGTCGCGACCCGCAGGTGCATCCCCGCCAGCGCACCGGCGAGCAGCAGCGAGTGGCAGACGTTGTTGCCGTCGCCGATGAAGGCCAGCGTCTGGCCCTTCAGCGACCCGCGCTGTTGGCGGATGGTCTGCAGGTCGGCCAGCGCCTGGCATGGGTGCTCACGCTCGTCGAGCGCATTGATGATCGGGACCGATGCCGCCTCGGCAAGCTCGGCGAGGGTCGCGTGCGCGAAGGTGCGGATGACGATGGCGTCGACCCAGCGCGAGAGGTTGCTGCCGACATCGGCCGCCGTCTCACGGTGCCCGATGCCGACCTCCTCGGGGCCCAGGTAGATCGGGTGTCCGCCCAGGGCGTGGATCCCGGCGTCGAACGTGGTTCGCGTGCGGAGGCTCGGCTTTTCGAAGAGGAGCGCGATCTGCTTGCCGGCCAGCGGCTGCGGCAGCGTCCCGCTGCGACGCCCGGCGCGCAGCTCGTCCGCCGCGTCGAGCAGCCGATCGAGCCCGATCCCCGCAACGTCCGCCGCGGAGAGCACGTGGCGCGGCCGTGCCGGGGCCGCGGCCGGCGCGCGCTGCGCGGTCACGGCGCCGGCTCCTCGGCGGCCGTCTCGAGCGAGCGTCCCAGGCGGGTGAGCGCCTCGTCGACCTCGCCTGCGCTGATGGTGAGCGGCGGCACCATCCGCAGCGTCGACTCGCCGATGGCGTTGACCAGCAGCCGCTGGCGGTCGCGGGCGATCTCCACGACCCGCCTGGCGACCGGGCCGCTGGTGTCGAAGCCCAGCATCAGCCCCTTGCCGCGCACCTCCGTCCCGAAGCCCGATGCCGCGAGGCGCCGCAAGCCGGCGGCGAGCTGCGCGCCACGCTCCCGCGCCACGTCGAGCAGCCCCTCGTCGTCGATCGCCTGCAGCGTGGCGAGCGCCGCGGCGGCGGAGAGCGGGTTGCCGCCCTGCGTCGTGCCGTGGTCGCCGGGCGTGAACGCGGCGAATGCCTCGCGAACGAGGAGCGCGCCGATCGGCACGCCGCCCCCGAGCCCCTTGGCCAGGGTGACGGCGTCCGGTACGACGGGCGTGGACTCGAATGCGAAGAAGGTGCCGGTGCGCCCGATGCCGGTCTGCACCTCGTCGAAGATGAGCAGCGCGCCGGCGCGATCCGCCGCAGCTCGTGCCGCGAGGAGGAACTCGTCGGTCAGTGGGTGGATACCGCTCTCGCCCTGGATCGGCTCGAGCAGGATCGCCGCGGTCCGCTCGCCCACCGCGGCCTCGAGAGCAGCGACATCGTTGCGCGGCACGTGCAGGAAGCCCTCGGGCAGCGGCGCGAACGGCGCCTGGTACTTCGGCTGCCCGGTCGCGGCCAGCGAGCCGAGCGTTCGTCCGTGGAACGAGGCGTCGAGCGCCACGATCTCGGTGCGGCCGTGCGGACCGCCGACCCGCCGGGCGAGCTTGATCGCCGCCTCGTTGGCCTCGGTGCCGGAGTTCGTGAAGAACGCCCGATCAAATGGCGAGCGCCCCGTCAGCCGCTCGGCCAGCTCGACCTGCGGCACGGTGTAGTACAGGTTGCTGACCTGGAGCAGCGTGCGCGCCTGCTTCGCGACGGCGTCCGCGACCGCCGGATGGGCGTGGCCCAGCACGTTGACCGCGATTCCGGCCACGAGGTCCAGGTAGCGCCGTCCCTCGTCGTCCCAGGCCCACGATCCGCTGCCGCGCACCAGGGTGATCGGCTGCCGAGCGTAGGTGCCGAGGTGTACCCGCGCCTCGCGCTCACGCACGTCGGAGCGCTCCGCCGGCCGCGGGATGGGGTTGAGCAGCATCGCCGTGTTCCAGCGCCGCCGCGCGCGCTTCGTCTCGCGGTCACGGTCGAGGACCGCCGGCACGTCGCTCCACGGCAGCTCGCGCCAGCCGAAACGCGCGAAATAGCCGGGCGACGCGGTGAGCACGTACAGGTCGTTGATGCCGGCCTTGGCCGCGTCGCGCACCGAGGCGCGCACCAGCAGCTCCCCCAGGCCGCGCCCCGCGGCAGCTTCAGTGACGCTCAGCGAGCGCAGCTCACCGACGCCGTCGCCGAAGTCGCGCAGCGAGGCGAGGCCGCACACGACGCCGTCCAGCTCGGCGACGCGGAACGTCTCGACGTGGCTCGCGATCTCGGTCCGCGGGCGCGGCAGCAGGATTCCGCGCCGCGCGTAGGTCTCCACGATCTTGAAAATGGCCTCCACGTCGTCGAGCCGCGCGCGGCGCTGGAAGGAGGCACCGAAGGTGAGCGACGCCATGGTGCCGCCCGGCCGCAGCCGGGCCTCATCGGTCTTCATCGGTCAAATCCTCCGGCGCTGACGAGCTCCGGGGAGTCGGCGTCGCGCCGGCTGTTGGGGAGCGTGGCGAGAAGCGGTGAGGCATCGGTCCCGCGCGAGGCCGCCTGCGTGCGCACCGGGAGGCCCCAGATCTTGATGAAGCCCACGGCCGCCTCGTGGTCGAACGCGTCGCCCTCGCCGTAGCTGGCCAGCGCCAGGTCGTAGAGCGAATGCGGTGAGCGCCGCCCGACGACCGTCGCGGCGCCGGGCGTGAGGCGGACACGGACGTCGCCGGTCACCGGCCCCTGGGTCGAGGCCACGAAGCCACGCAGCGCCCCGGCCAGCTCGCTGTACCAGAGGCCGTCGTAGATGAGCGTGGCGAGGCGGTCGGCCACGCCGCGTTTGAAGGCGAGCAGCTCGCGCGACAGGGTCAGCGCCTCGAGCGCGTCGTGCGCCTGGTGCAGCACGGTTGCCGCCGGTGCCTCGTAGATCTCGCGGCTCTTGATGCCCACCAGGCGATCCTCGACATGATCGATGCGGCCGATGCCGTAGCCGCCCGCCAGGTCGTTGAGCGTCTCCACCAGGCTCACGCCATCCATGAGCGCATCGTCGAGGCTGATCGGGACGCCGTCCTCGAAGCCGATGACGACCTCATGCGCCTCGCGCGGTGCGTCGGCCGGGTCGAGCGTCCAGGCATATGCCTCGGCCGGTGGCGTGACCCACGGGTCCTCGAGCACGCCTGCCTCCGCCGAGCGGCCCCACAGGTTGACGTCCACGCTGAACGGCGCCCGTGGGCTGATGTCGAGCTCGATGCCGTGCGCGGCGGCGTAGGCGAACTCCTCGTCGCGGCTCATTCCCATCCCGACCCGCATCGGCGCGATGACGGTCAGTCGCGGGTCGAGCGCCGCGACCGCGACGTCGAAGCGGACCTGGTCGTTGCCCTTGCCGGTGCAGCCGTGTGCGACGACGCTCGCCTTCGCCTCGTGTGCCGCCTCGACCAGCAGCCGGGCGATGAGCGGGCGGGCCAGCGCGGTGGCGAGGGGATACGCGCCCTGGTAGCGGGCACCCGCCTGCAGCGCCGGCCAGACGTAGTCGGTGACGAACGGGGCGCGCGCGTCGACACCGATCGCGCGGCGTGCGCCGCCGTCGATGGCGCGGGCCAGGATCTGCTCGTTGACCGCCCCGCCCCCGACGTCGGCGGTGAGGGTCACGACCTCGTGGCCGTGCGTCTCGCGCAGCCACGGGACGGCGACCGAGGTATCGAGGCCGCCCGAGTAGGCGAGGACGACGGTTTCGCTCATGAGGTGCTCCGTGTGGGTTGCTCGCTGATGGACCGATGGCCGGCCCGGACCGATTCAATGCGCTCGCGCAGCTGCCGCACTGCCTGTGCATCGCGGCAGGCGATGAAGATCGTGTCGTCACCCGCCACGGTGCCGACGACGCCGGGCAGGTAGCTGAGGTCGATCGCCGAGGCGATCGCCTGCGCCCCGCCCGGCGAGGTACGCAGGACGAGGAGCGGCGGCGCCTCGTCCACCAGGAGCGGCAGGTCGCGCAGCAGCCGCTCGAGGCGGTCGGGCTGCGGCAGGTCCGGCCGCGTGATGACGTCGTCTGGGAGCAGGTAGGCGGTGCTGCCGGCGCGCGTGCCGCGCATCGCGCCGAGCGAGGCGAGGTCGCGCGAGACGGTGGCCTGCGTGGCCGTGACGCCGCGCTCCTCGAGCGCCGCGACGATCTCGCCCTGGGAGCGGAAGCGGCCGCTCGCGACGAGCTGTCTGACGAGCTCGCGGCGCCGCGAGCCGTCGTTCATGTCCGTGCCTCCGCCGTGGCCAGGATCTCGGTGCCGGACGGCTCGCCGCGCAGTGCGGCGCTCACCGTCTCGGCGTCACGTCCGTCGACGATGCGCACCGCGCAGCCGGCGCGCGCGGCGACGAGCGCCGCTCGGAGCTTGGGCCGCATGCCGGCTGATGCGCCGCCGCCGGCGAGCATCCCTTCCGCCTCCGCGTCGGTGAGCTTGGGCAGCGTGGTGCCGTCGCGCTGCACGCCGTCGACATCGGTCAGCAGGAGGAGCGTGCCACCGCGAGCCGCGGCGATGGCGCCGGCCATCTCGTCGGCGTTGACGTTGACGAGCGTCCCGTCGGCGAGCGCGGCGATGGGCGCCACGACCGGCGTCAGCCCGCTCACGAGCAGCGACGCAAGGATCCCGGCATCGGCGGATTGCATATCACCCACGGCGCCCCACGCCGGGTCGGCGGGGGTCACCCGGGCCAGCGCGCCATCGACGCCGGTGACGCCGACCGCGCCGCGCCCCCAGGCGCCGAGCTGGGCCACGAGGCGGGTGTTGACGAGGCCGGCGAGCACGGCCACCGCGATCTCGAGGGTCGCGGCATCGGTCACGCGACGCCCGTCGTTGAAGATCGCCTCCAAACCCATGCGGCGCGACAAGTCGCCGATCTCGTGCCCGCCGCCGTGGACGAGCACCGCGGAAGGATCCGCCTCGGCGACCAGGCGCCGCAGCGCGGCTTCGTGCGCGCCGGCGGCCCCGCCGACCTTGATGGTGAGCAGGCCCGTCACGTGTGGTACTCGCTGTTGATCACGACGTACTCGGCGGTCAGGTCGCAGCCCCACGCCTCGCCGAAGCCGTCGCCCAGGCGCAGGTCCAGCCCCAGCGGCACGACCGGCTCACGCAGCACCGCCGTCGCTGTGGCGTGGTCGAACGTCACCGGCGCACCGTCGTAGACCTCGATCGTCCCGATGCGCACCGCGAGTCGTTCGGCATCGACGGCCGCTCCGCTGCGGCCGGCCGCGGCCACGATCCGGCCCCAATTCGGGTCGGCGCCGTGGACCGCAGATTTCACGAGCATCGAGCCGGCAATGGTGCGGGCGATCTCCCGCGCCTCGGCGTGGTCGCGCGCGCCGGATACCGTCACGTCGATGCGGTGCTGCGCGCCCTCGCCGTCGGCGGCGATCTGCTGCGCCAGGCTGCGGCAGACGGCCTCGATTCCCGCCGCGAGCGCCGCCGCGTCCAGCGGCACGTGCCCCGAGGCCAGGAGCATGACCGCGTCGTTGGTTGACGTGTCGCCGTCGACGGTCACCTGGTTGAAGCTGCGCGTCACCGCGTCGAGCAGCAGCTCGCGCAGCAGGGCGGACGGGGCGTCGGCATCGGTCGTCAGAAAGGCGAGCATCGTCGCCATGCGCGGATGGATCATCCCGGATCCCTTGGCCATGCCGCCCACCGTGATCCTGCCGACGCGCACCGCCGCCTCCTTGGGCCGCGTGTCGGTGGTCATGATCGCCCGCGCCGCCGCGTGACCCGCCTCGCGCGACGAGCCCAGCGTCAGCCGCGGGAGCGTCCGCGCGATCCCCGCCACGTCGAGCCGCGAGCCGATGAGGCCGGTCGACGCCGGCAGCACCTCCCCCGGATCGCACCCGAGGCGCTCGGCGACCGCGGCCACGACGGCTTGCGCGTCGGCAAGGCCATCGGGTCCCGTGCCGGCGTTCGCGCAGCCGGCGTTGACGACGACGGCGCGAATGCGCCCCGCGCCCTCGGCCAGCGCCTGCTCGGCGACGAGGACCGGTGCGGCGCGGAAGCGGTTCGTGGTGAAGGTCGCGGCGGCGGAGCCGGCGCCATCGGCCACCACCAGCAGCGCAAGGTCATTCGCCGGGGTGCTGCGCAGGCCCGCGGATGCGGCACCGGCAAGGAACCCGTCGGGAGCCGTCACGCCACCCTCGATGGCCACGACATCGGTCATGGATGCACCGCCAGGCCGGTCAGGCCCGCCGTCTCGGGCAGGCCCAGGGCGACGTTCATATTCTGAATTGCCTGACCCGCCGCGCCCTTGCCCATGTTGTCGATGGCGCACAGCACGATCGCCTGCCCCGCCCGTGGCCGAGCGACATGCACGAAGGCGTGGTTCGTGCCCCAGGTCAGCTTGGTGGAGGGCGGCGTGTCGATGACGTGGACGAACGGCTCGCCCTCGTAGGCGGCGGTGAAGACGCTCGTCAGCGCCTCCAGCGAGGCGTCCTCGGCGAGATCGACGTAGCAGGTCGCCAGGATGCCGCGGGTCTGCGGCACGAGGTGTGGCACGAAGGTGACTTGCGCCTCCGCAGCGCCAGCGTCAGCCAGGCCCTGCTCGATCTCCGGCTGGTGCCGATGCCCGGCCAGCCCGTACGCCTTCGTGCCGCCGGAGAGCTCGGTGAACAGGAAATCGCTGCCGGCACCCCTGCCGGCACCGCTGACGCCCGACTTGGCATCGACGATGGTGCGCTTGACGAGGCCGGCAGCCGCCAGCGGCGTCAGGGCAAGGAGCGCCGCGGTCGGATAGCAGCCGGGATTGGCGATCAGCTTCGCGCCCGACAACCGATCCCGAACGCGCTCGGTCAGCCCGTACACCGCGCGCTGCAGCGCCGGCGGTGCCGGATGCTCCAGCCCGTACCAGGTGTCATAGGCCAATGCGTCCCGCAGCCGCAGGTCGGACCCGATGTCGACCACCGTGGTGCCGCTCTCGCTCAACCGGACCGCCAGCTCTGCCGAATGGCCCGATGGCAACGCAAGAAAGGCGACATCGACGCCGGGCTCCGGCTCGCCGCCGCGGAGCGTGAGGTTGAGCGGCGCCAGGTTGGGATGCTCCTGCGCGAGCGGCTGGCCATCGCGGTCACGGCCGTGCAGCGAGGCGATCTCGACGCTCGGGTGCTGCGCCAGGTAGCGGATCAGCTCCCCGCCGGCATAGCCGGTGGCGCCGGCCACGGAGACGGAGATGCTCATTCGGACGCCTCCAGCCGGGCGAGCGTGGCTGCCAGGGCGGCCTCGACGCGGCGTGGAGCCGTGCCGCCGATGACGTCGGCCGCGGCGACGGCTTCTTCCAGGGTGGGCATGATCGGGTCGTGGTCCTTCAGTTCGGGGAGGGCGGCGGCGAGGTCTGGCTGCGGAAGCTCGGAAAGGTCCAGGTTCGCGGCATCGGCCTGCGCCACGAGCGCGCCGACGCGGTGATGGGCGTCGCGGAACGGGACGCCGGCGCGCACGAGCTTCTCGGCCAACGCGGTGGCGGTGCCGTGGCCGCGCGCAGCGGCCCGGCGCATCGCCTCGCGGTCGAAGGTGGCTGTCGCGATCATCGCGTCGGCGGCCCGCAAGGAAATCTCGAGCGTCTCGACCGCCGCGAACATCGGCCCGCGGGTCTCCTGAAAGTCGCGGTGGTAAGCCAGCGGCAAGCCGGCGGTCAGCTGCAGCAGCTGCGTGAGCGTGCCGTTGAGCCGCGCCGCTCGCGCACGCACGAGCTCGGCGGCGTCGGGATTGCGCTTCTGCGGCAGCATCGAGCTTCCCGAGACGAGGCCGTCGGCCAGGCGCACGAACCCCAGGTACGGCGTCGACCACAGCACGAGCTCGGCGGCGATGCGCGAGAGGTGGTTCGCGGCAATGGCGCAGGCGCTCACCATTTCGATGGCGTAGTCCCGGTCGGCGATCGCGTCGAGCGAGTTCGCGGTCGGCCCGTCGAAGCCATGCCGCTGCGCTGTGGCCTCGCGGTCGAGGGCGAGGCCGCTGCCGGCGACCGCCGCCGATCCCGCCGGCGAGCGGTTGGCCCGCTTCGCCACATCCGCCAGGCGGCCGCGGTCGCGCTCGAGCATCTCGACGTAGGCGAGGAGATGATGCGCGAGGAGCACCGGCTGCGCCGGTTGTGTATGAGTATGCGCTGGCAGGATCGTCTTGATCTCGTCCGCCGCGCAAGCGCTGAGCGTGCGCTCGAACGCCACGATCAGCAGGTCCAGGCGCGTGACCGCGTCGCGCAGCCAGCGCCGTTCGTCCGTGACGACCTCGTCGTTGCGGCTGCGTCCCGCCTGCAGCTGTCCGGCGAGCTCCGGGCCCACCGCGTCGCGGACCGCGGCTTCGACGTTCATGTGGATGTCCTCGGCCTCCGACCGCCAGGCGAACGTGCCACGTGCGAGCTCGTCCGCGATCGCCTCCAGCGCTTCGTCGAGGCGCTTCGCCCCGGCGTCGTCGATCAGGCCGAGGCGCGCCAGCTCAGCCACGTGCGCGCGCGATGCGTCAACGTCGTACGCGGCAAGTGGCAGATCCACGTCGCGCGAGCCCCCGAGCTCGACGAGGATGCCGCCCGGCGCGGTGGGGATGCGGCCGGAGATGAGTGACATGAGCGCATGACTATACGCAATCGCGCATCATCATGCAATTGTCAGAGCAGGCTGCGGTCCGCCGCCCAGCGGGTGAGTTCGTAGCGACTGGAGAGCTGGAGCTTGCGCAGCACGGCGGAGACGTGGGTCTCCACCGTCTTGATCGAGATGCCGAGCTCGTGCGCCACCTCCTTGTAGGCGTAGCCGCGCGCGATGTAGCGCAGCACCTCGCGCTCGCGGGCGGTGAGCAGGTCGAGCTCGGGATCCACGGGCTGGGGGACATCGGCCGCAAAGGTGTCGAGGACGAAGCCTGCCAAGCGGGGCGAGAAGACGGCATCGCCGTCGAGCACGCGCTCCACCGCCGCCGCCAGGTCGACCGCGGAGATCGACTTGGTGACGTAGCCGCGCGCACCGGCGCGGATGACGCCGATCACGTCCTCCGCGGCGTCGGAGACCGAGAGCGCCAGGAAGCGAACGGCCGGCTGGTCGGCATGGACCGCCTCGATCACCGCGCGGCCGCCACCATCGGGCATGTGCACGTCGAGCAGGACGACGTCCGGGCGCGTGTCGCGGATGACCGCCACGGCGTCCTCGACGGTGCCGGCCTCGCCCACCACCGCCAGCGCGGCGGTCAGCTCGGAGCGCACGCCGGAGCGGAACAGCTCGTGATCGTCGACCACGACGACCCGCACGCTCACGCGGCGCTCCTCGGAAGGCGCAGCGCGACCTCCGTACCGCCCTCGCTGCTCGTCACCGACGCGGTGCCGCCGTGCCGGGCCATGCGCGCGACGATCGAGTCGGTGATGCCACGCCGGTCGGCAGGCACGGCGTCGAGGTCAAAGCCATGCCCCTGGTCGCGGACGAAGGCCGTGATCGCATCGGGCTCGACCTCGACGTACACGGCGACGGATTCGGCGCCTGAGTGACGAGCGGCGTTCATCGTCGCCTCGCCGGTTGCGGCGACAAGCGCGCGCAGCTCCTCGTCGAGGGGCGCGTCGCCCACGACCACGGCCTCGACCGGAACCTGCTGCTGCCGCTCGATCCGCCCCGCCATCTCGTCGACGGCGTCGCGCAGCCGGGCACCGCCGGCATCGGGCGCGCGTCCATAGAGCCAGGCGCGGAGCTCCCGTTCCTGGGTGCGCGCCAGCGACGCCATCTCGCGTGGCTCCCGCGTGCGCTGGATGAGCGCCAACGTCTGGAGCACTGAATCGTGGAGGTGGGCGGCGACCTCGGCTCGCGCATCGGCCCGCACCCGGCTGGAGCGCTCCTCCATGAGCTGGTTCGCCATCTGCCACACCCACGGCCCGGCGAGCAGCGCCAGCCCGCCGACCGTCACGATCATCGCCAGCAGCATGTTTCCGGCGGCGCTGATCGAGGTGTTTGCGGCGAGGAAGACGAGCCCGCCGCCCACGATCAGCCCGGTCCCGATGAGCACCCGCGGCAGCGAGATCTCGCCGGAGGTGAGCGTCTCGAGCGGATGGCCGATCGTCGACAGATCCCAGCGGCTGCGCCCCTGGTCGGTGGTTCGCGCCCACAGGATGGCGAAGCCGATGGCCGCCAGCGCCACAGGCCACATCAGCTCTTGGCCGAACCAGAAGCCGGCGACCCAGAAGAGGACGACGGCGCCAAGTCCGATGAGCACCGCCCCCATCGCCTGCGACAGCGTCGGCCTCGGCCAGCGGGAGACCGGCCGGACCGATGCCTCGAGGGGAGCTTCGGCTTCCTCGAGCGGCGCCAGCATCCAGACCAGCAGGTAGACCACGAGCCCGAAGCCCGCGGCGAACGCGGCGAGCAGGAAGAAGATCCGCGCCATGGTCACCGACACGCCAAGGTGCTGTGCGATCCCCGACGCCACGCCGGCGACCATCCGGTCGTCGCGACTGCGTTGCAACGGCGGGCGGGCCGACTCCGCCGCTGCCGACGATGCGGCGCGGGGAGTGCGTGCCTGGCGCTCGGGCGCTCGGCGCGCCGATGCGCGTTCAAGCTTCGATTGGGCCATCGGCCGCCATGGTGGCACACGACGGTACGCCAGCACGATCGGGGATGACCCTGACCGGCGACCGGCCGCTCGCTCAGGGAAGTCCCTGATGGTCAAGCTCCCCACCGCCCCCCGAAGATGGTCGCCATGACGACCGAACGCGCCCGTCGTTCCTCCTCCGACGCCCCGCCACCGGCGACCGCTGCGCAGCGCCTGCGACGTCGGGCCACGGACCGGGTCATCGGCGGCGTGGCCGGCGGCATCGCCGACTACCTGAACGTCGACCCGCTCCTCGTGCGGGCCGCGTTCGTGGGGCTCATGATCTTCGGCGCCGCGGGGCTGTTCATCTATCTCGCCGTGTGGCTCGTCGTCCCCGTCGAGGGCAGCGAGAAGTCGACCCTCGAAGCGGCGCTGCACCGGATCGGCCTGCGCAGGACATCCGTCAGCGGGCTCGGATGGCTTGTGCTCGGGGTCATGGCAGCGGTGCTCTTCCTGCAGCTGCAGAACCTCACAATCAGCTCCGATCTGTTCTTCATCGACCCGCGGTTCCTGCTCGCCCTGGTCGTCATCGTCGGCGGGATCATGTTCATGCGCCGCACCGGTGGGCACGGCAGCGCGGCCGGCGCTGCGGCGATCCCGGTGCCGACTGCCCCGATGCCGGCTGCGCCATCCCGAGCCGAGCGTGCCGTCGCTCGACCCCGGCCGCCTCGGGAGCGTTCGCCCCTGGCGCTCTACACCGTGGGCGTGATGCTGCTCGCGCTGGGTCTGCTCGCCGGGGTGGATGGGGCGACCGATCTCGAAGTCCTGCCGGGCGACTACCTCGGGGCTGCGCTCGGGCTGCTCGGCATCGGCCTCGTCGTCGGGGCGTGGTGGGGCCGGGCACGGCTGCTGATCCTGTGCGGGATTCTGCTCGTGCCGATCGCCCTGGTGGCCAGCTTCATCACGGCGCCGCTCGAAGGGGGATGGGGAGAGCATCGAGCGACGCCGGCGAGCAGCGCCG
>JBDTNK010000050.1:0-14182 GCA_039933775.1 Chloroflexota bacterium
ATCGCTCACGCGTCGGCCTGCCCGCGTAGACTCGAATGATCATGAAGATCGGGTTCAAAACTTCGCAGACCGATGTCGAATGGCCGACGCTGCTGGCGGCCTGGGAGCTGGGCGACGAGCTGAGCGTCTTCGACTCGGCGTGGCTGTTTGACCATTTCCTGTCGCTCTCGGTGTCGAACGGGCCGTCGCACGAGGGGTTGACCGCGTTGAGCGCGTTGGCGGCGCGGACGCATCGGTTGCAGATCGGACACCTGGTGCTCTCAAACACCTACCGCCATCCCGCCGTGCTGGCCAAGGCCGGGGCGACGCTGGATCACATCAGCGGCGGCCGTTTCGTGCTGGGCCTGGGCGCGGGGTGGCACGAGCAGGAGCACGACATGTTCGGGATCGAGCTGCCGCCCATCGGCGAGCGGATCACGATGGTGCGCAACGCGGTCCGCGTCATCCGTGCGCTGTGGTCGTCGCCCGATGGCGTATCGATCGACGCCCCGCCCTACCGCCTGACCGATGCGCTGTGCAGGCCGACGCCGCTGACGCACAACGGTCCGCCGATCTGGCTCGGGCTGCAGGGGCGCCGCGGCCTGCGGATCGTGGCCGAGCTGGCCGATGGCTGGAACAGCACCGGCTCGATCGGGGCCTTCGCCGCGAAACGCGACCTGCTGCTGCATGAATGCGCCGCGGTGGGTCGCGATCCGAAGACCATCGAGATCAGCGCACAGGCGCGGCTCGCCGACGGTGACCACGCCGCGCTCCTCGAGCAGGCGCTCCGATACGCCGAGATGGGCGTCGATCACCTCATCTTCATCGTGCCGGCTGAGGACGGTGCGGCTGGCATCCAGCACCTGGCCGACAAGGTCGTGGTGCCCCTGCGCGAACAAATCGGCCCCAGCCAGGCTCCCGGCGCGACCCAAGCTCCCGGCGCGAGCCAGGCGAGCCAGCCGACATGACCGATGCGGACCTCCTCTCCGTCGGTTCGGAGATCCTGCGCGGCGAGACGATCGACACCAACGCGGGATACCTGGGCGGGCAGCTCAACGACCTCGGCTTCCGCGTCCTGGGCGTGCGTGCGCTGCCCGATGACCGAGGGACGATCGCCGCCGCTGTGCGGGAAGCCCGCGCAAGGGCGCAGCTGGTGCTGGTCACCGGCGGCCTGGGTCCCACGCACGACGACCTGACCCGCGAGGGCGTCGCCGATGCCTTCGGGGAGCCGCTGCACGAGGAAGCGGCGCTCCTCGCGGCGCTGCGCGACCGCTTCGGTGGTGTCGCCGAGATGCCCGCCACCAACCGGCGCCAGGCGCTCATCATCCCGTCGGCCGAGTCGGTGCCGAACCCGATCGGCTCAGCGCCGGGTTGGTGGATTGACCGCCACGACGGGGCGTTGGCCACGATGCCCGGCGTGCCGTCGGAGATGCGCCGCATGTTCGCCGAGCAGATCGTTCCGCGCCTGGCGACGCGGTTCGCTGCACATCCATCCGCGTCGCGGACCGTCAAGACCTTCGGCATCGGAGAGTCGACGCTGGCCGAGCGCCTGGCCGAGGTCCTCGAGGGCGGCACGCCCTACGAGGCGGGCATCTACGCCCGCGACGACGGCGTGCAGGTCCACTTCACCTCGCGCGAGCATCCCGAGGCGGTCGAGTCGGCGGCGTCGCGCGCGCTGGAGCTCGCCGGCATCGACGCCTTTGGGACCGATGACGACGATCTCGCGAGCGTCGTCCTGCGCGGGTTGGCCGCTCATGGCGTCGCGTCGGTCAGCTCGATCGAATGGGGAACCGGCGGGGCGCTGCTCGCAGTCCTCTCGGCGGCCCAAAGCTCCGGCGGCGCCCCGTACGTCGGTGGCGTGCTGGCCAACGGCGCGGCCGATACCCCGGCGCTTGCCGCCGAGGCTGTGCTCACGTGCCGTCTCCTGCCGCAGGATCGGCACGGCCGCAGCCGCGTGCAGATCGAGATGCGCGGCATTTCCGGCGTACAGCCAATCGAGGCACGCGTGCATGGCAGCGGACCACAGCGACTCCGGCGCGCCGCCTTCGCGACGCTCGACGCGACACGCCGGGCACTGATCGACGGATAGCACGAGGCCCGCCGGCGGACCGGCGGGCCTCGAAACGCGTTCGAAGAAACGAACGGACCGGCTACGGCCTGGTCAGGTACACCACCGTCGACGAGAGGATATCGGTCCCGTCGGTGTAGTCGACGATGCCGCGGTACTCACCGCCGGTCACGCCGCTGTACGCCGCCGTGATCTGGACCACGTCGCCGTTCGCGACCGCGAACGGATCGCCACTGCCGGCCGTCGCCACCAGCGATCCAGCATCGACGCCGGTCGCCACTGTCCACTGGTGCCGCGTCACGTCGGCGCCGCCGACCGGTGCGCCCCACCCGTGGAGCACGAGGCGATAGTTGCCGTCCTCCGGATGCGCGAGTTCCGCGATCTCGTCCGAGTCGCCGTCCGCGGCCTGAACCACGAGATCTGCGAGCTCGAATCCATCGTTGTCGGCATCGTAGAAGAGGAAGACGTCGAGATCACCCACGACCGCGGCGTCTTCATGCAGGCCACCGGCGTAGTACTGCGCCCCGGTCAACGTGAAGTCGTTGAACACGACGCCGTCGGTGAACGTCCCGGTCGAGATGTCCGCATCCGAATCGGGGTTGAGGTGCACGACCTCCGCGTTGTCAGCGGCGAGCCCGTGCCCGTTCGCTGACAGCGTGCCGTCGTAGCCGACGGTGACATCCCAGGTCAGCTCACCGCTGTCCGCGGCAGCCTCGCCGGTCTCGAGGTCGGGCGCCGCGATCGCCGCCGCGCGCAGTGCGATCGGCGAGCGGACGACGTAGTCGCCGCTGGTCAGCACCAGCTCACCGAACCGCCACTCGCCGATCGGCGCATCGGTCCGGTTGAAGGTGACGTCGAACGTCTCGCTCGCACCTTCGGCCGCCAGCGTGAAGGGCTCCGGCACCTCGGCCGAGTAGCCGTCCACGTCGACCGTCGCGGTCCAGGTCGTCTCCCCTGCGGCGACGCTCGTCACCGTGCGGGTGATCGTCTCGGCTCCGATGATCTCATCGGCCGCGATGGACGCCAGGTTCAGCTGGCTCGCCTCGAACGAGTAGCCGGCCCCGGCGAGGGAGTTGCAGGTCGCTGGGCCAACGACGCCCGGCGCATTCCCGCACAGGAACGCGACGTAGTCCGGGAAGCCGGCGTCGTAGACAAGGCCCGGGTCGACCGCGGTGTTCGGCACGATGTGCCCGGCACCGAAGTCGAACGGATCCGCCGGCGTGACGCCATCCTCCTTGACGACATCCTGCCGCGCCGTTGTCATCAGCGCCGACTTGATGCGACTGCCGTCCCAGTCGGGATGCAGCTGCTTGATCAACGCGCCGACGCCGGCGACATGCGGCGACGACATCGAGGTGCCGCTGATGGACTGGAACAGCTGCCCCGGCGCGCCACCCTCGAGGAGTGGCGGGTTCGGGGTATGGCCGGCCAGGATGTTCACGCCCGGTGCGGTGACATCGGGCTTCATGATCTCGGTGGCGGCGCCGTTAGGACCGCGCGAGCTGAAGTCAGCCATCACTGAACCCTGCGCCGGCACCGCGACACCCGCGGTGATCTCGGCCGTCGCGGCCGCGCCGGCAGAGGCGATATACGCCTTGGCGGCGGAGCCATCGGTGAAGTTCACATGGACCGATGGAACCCAGTGCGTGTCGGTGACGAGCGCCTGGGCATCGGACGGGTTGTAGAGGATCATGCCGAGCCCGCCCGCCTGGTCGACGGCGAGGCCCTTGTCGACCCGCGCGTTGACGCCGCGCAGGCAGAGCACGATGTTGCCGCTGACGAGCGCCGGATCGAGCTCGCCCGGATAGCAGAGTTCGGCCTCTTCGGCATCACTCCCGGCGATATCGGGATTGTCGACCCCGTTCCCCGCATCCGCCGAATCGACGAGCCGAAGCGCGCCGTTCGTGCCGGGCGTGACCGAGGCGCCACGCAGGGTCGTGCCGTTGCCGAGCACCGCCGTGCCCTCGAAGGTCCGATCCTGGGTGCTGGCGCCGACTGCGGTGACCCATGGCGCCGATGCCGGCGAGCCGCCAGTCTCCGCGCCCGGACCGGCATTGCCGTTCGAGACTGAGACGAAGACGCCAGCGTCCTCGGCGAAGAGGAAGGCAATCTCGTCCGCGCCGGCGAGCGCCGGCGTGTCGGAGCCGATGGAGTAGTTGATCACGTCGACGCCGTCGGAAACGGCTGCGTCGATCGCCGCAGCGAGGTCCGAGGTCGTGCCCGACCCGCCCCACAGCGCCTTGTACATCGCGATCCGTGCCCGCGGCGCGATGCCGCTGATCGTGCCGAAGTCGCGGCCGAAGATCGTCGCGTGCACTCCGGCATTGCCGGCGGCGGTGCTCGACGTGTGGGTGCCGTGCCCCTCAGCGTCACGCGCCGAGTTGTACTCGTGCTCGGGCAGGGCCCCAGCTGCGGCGATGTAGCCGGCGTTGAAGTAGCGGGCCCCGATGAGCTTCAGGTTGCAGTCGCTCGGGTTCCACTCCTCGCCCTTCTGGCAGGTGCCGAACCAGTCGGCCGGCGCGGCGTCGTAAACCTTTTTGTCGCCCTTGCGGTTGTCGCGGCGGTCGCTGAAGCTCGGATGCTCGGGCCAGATGCCGGTATCGATGACGCCGACCACGACGTCCTCGCCGGCCGCGCCCTGGCCCCCCGCCTGCTGCCACAGGCCCCCTGGCTGATCGAGGCCCAGGAAGCTGGGCGAGTTGTCGGTCTGGATGTGCCGCATCTCGTCCGCGCGCACGCTGAGCACGCCGGCGACGCTCCGCAGCTGGCCCGCCTGGGCCGGCGTGAGCACCGCGGCGAATCCGTTCACGGCGAAGGTGTAGTCGTAGATGCGCTCTGCACCACCAACGCTGCGAAGCGCCTTGTCATGCTTGTTGTTGAGGTGGGCCGCGTAGGCCTGGGCGTTCGCCGACGACGGGTTGGCCTTGTGGCCCTTGCCCGGCTTCGTCGCCGGCAGTCCGGCCACCTCGCCCTCGTAGGCGACCACCGGGTAATCGGACATGGTCACCAGGTAGACCTGGGTCTGACCAGCGGTCGCGCCATCGGGACGGGCTGCTGCCACCGGCATGGCAGCCGTCACCAGAAGGGCGAACACGGCCAGGAGTGCGGGAACCGTTCGCTTCATCATCTCCCTCGCTGCAGTACAGCTGCGTTCTCCTCCGTTGAGAAGACGAACCCGAGCATGTCGAGACCTGGGCCAGGTCCGACGTTTTGGGACGCGAAACGTAGCACTGTTGGGCGAGCGGGGAAGCCATTGGACAGCCCCTGTTCGGTCTTCGGACGATAATCCGGCGCGCCCTGGCACCGTCCCACCGGCCGTATCATCACGACCATGCCGAAGCACGATGCGCGACGCCACCGGCGGGCGATCGTCCTCACCCCACAGGAGCCGGCCGCGGGCAAACCGCGACTGCTGAGCGGGACCTTCGGGGCCGATGCGATCGAGGGTGGATGCGCCTACCTCGAGATCCCCGCCGGGATCCGCCACGAGGTGCTCTACCCGCTTGGCTGGAAGCTCCTCCGCCACCCGGTGCTGCTGCTGAACCCCGACGGCGACATCGTCGCTCGCGGCGGCGAGACCGTGGTGGTGCGCGGCAGCCAGGCGCCCGAGATGGTTTCGACCTGCCAGGCCGGCCCGATCTTCCGCGCCGTCGAGGTCGTGTCGATCACGCCCGCCAGCGACCGATGATGCGAATCGCCGCGGGTTCGACGCCGAACGACCAGGTTGACGACCTCCCGATGCGGTCGCCGTCCGCCTGCACCGCCACCTCGCCATCTACGATCGTCAGCTCGGCGCTCGTCGCGTCCCACGGGGATACGGTCGGCGCGCGACGCGCCGCCCATCGGACCGCCTCGAGCGCCAGCCGCGCCGCCGGCCCGGGATAGAGCCGCAGGCGCATCGTGCCGCGGTCCGGGCGCGCGCCCGGGTTCACGAGCAGCCCGCGTCCGAAGTATGGCGTCGTGCTGGCGACGAGCAGCTCCATCGGTCCTTCGTAGACAGGGCTCCCGTCCACGCCAATACGGACGATCGGCCGGCGAAAGAGGGCTGGCACGGCGCCACCGATCGCGCGAGCCCAACCGAGCGTGCCGCGAGCGCCGGCATCGGCATAGCGACCGGCCACGAGCGCGTCCCAGCCGGCCCCGGCAAAGAGCGCCAGGCGGCTGCCGATCCGAACCAGGTCGACCGGGCGAGCGTCGCCGGCCAGGATCGTCGCCGCCAACGCGTCGGGGGCGCGGGGCAGGTCGAGCAGATGCGCGCTGGCGTTGCCGAAGCCGGCGGGCAGATAGCCCAGCACGGTGCTGCCGCCGGCGAGGACGTTGTACGCGACACCCAGCGTGCCGTCACCGCCCGCCACCACCAGCGTCGCGTAGTGCCGGTCGTGCGCGGCCACGAACGCGGCCAGCTCGTCGATGTCGCGCGAGGCGACGGTGAGCAGCTCGGCGTCGAGGCCGCGGCGGACGAGGTCAACGGCGTGCCGCGTGCGCGACGTCTGGGCCGTTCCGGCGGCCATGTTGAGCAGGATCGCCGCGGGCTGCGGCAGCGGTGTGGTCACGCGGAGCTCCGTCGAGACACAGCGGAGGGGCCGCAGCTGCGGCCCCTCCATGATGCGGTACCCGCAGCTACGGCAGGGTCGAGAGAATCTCCGTGGCCTGCGCCTCGTCGCTGGCGCCGATGAAGAAGACGATGTCCCCGACGCCGTACAGGTAGACGCTGCCCGGGGTCGTCTCGTCGGTCGACTCACCCACCAGCACGTCCTTGCCGCCGATGTTCGACTCCGAGAGGTCCGCGGCGCTGCCATCGGACTCCAGCGAGCCCTGCAGCTCGCGCGTGAGGTCGTCGGTGCTCGCACCCTCGACGCGGAAGGCAAACACGCTCACCGCGGAGCCATCAGTCGTGTCGGCCCCGAAAGCAAACGCGACGGAGACATCCTCCGGCTGTGCGTCGAGACGCTCGAGGAAGTCCTGGAACTCCTGGTCGTCACCGCCCTGCGCCAGGAACTCGGCACCGCGCATCGAGAACTTCTGGAGCGTGATGTCACCGACTGAGTCGGGAAGCGCGTCCTCGAGCTCCGGCGCGCTGCTCGGCAGATCGATGCTCGGCAGGGCGATCTCAGACGAGCTGGCGTCTGCGGATGCCGATGCCTCCTCGGACGGCGATGCCGCCTCGGTTGCGCTCGACGGCTCGACGGACGCCTCCGATGAGCTTGGGCTCGACCCTGGGCTCGAGCATGCGGCCAGGGTGAGCGCCATGATGGCCACCAGGGCCAGGATCAGGCGATGCATTGGGTTCTCCTGTGGGGTTGTTCGCGGGCCGGGCGAACCCAGCAGCCGCGGGAGTTTACCCGGCATGCACATGGCGCGCCATCGGCGCAATGTCCTACTTGAGGAAGGTGCTGCGCTGGCGCTTCAGGAAGCGGCCCCAGCCGGGCTCGCCCTTCCACTCCCCGTTTTCCACCACGACGCGGCCGCGGGACATCACCACGTCCGAGGCGCCGGTCACCTCGCGACCCTCGTAGCAGCTGTAGTCGACGTCCATGTGATGCTGGCTCGCGCTGATCGTCCGAGTGCGTGCCGGGTCGTAGACCACCAGGTCGGCATCGAGGCCTGCGGCGACCGCTCCCTTGGTGGCGAGGCCAAAGAGGCGCGCCGGGGCGGTGCTGATAACCTCGACCCATCGGTTCGGCGTCAGGCGGCCGGTGCGCACCCCACCGTCGTGGAGCAGGTCGACTCGATCCTCCACGCCGGGGAGGCCGTTCGGGATCTTGCGGAAGTCGTCCTTGCCAAGCTCCTTCTGCTCGTGGAAGTCGAACGGGCAGTGATCCGTGGAGACGACCTGCAGATCGTCATGAATCAGGCCCTTCCACAGGTCCTCCTGGTGGTCGGCGGGGCGCAGCGGCGGCGAGCAGACGAACTTGGCACCCTCGAAGCCGTCGCCCATGTCGTCGAGCGACAGGAAGAGGTACTGCGGGCAGGTCTCGGCGAAGGCACGCAGACCGGCGGCCCGCGCCTCGCGCACCCCGTTCAATGCCTGTCGTGCCGAGAGATGGACGATATAGACCGGCGACTCGGCGACCTCCGCCAGGCGGATGACGCGGTTGGTGGCCTCACCCTCGAAGATCGGCGATCGGCTCGTGCCGTGGTAATAGGGATCGGTGTGGCCGGCCGCGACGTCCTGCCCCGCCACGACGTCGATCGCCATGCCGTTCTCCGCATGCATCATGATCAGGCCACCGTTCTTGGCGGTCTGCTGCATGGCACGGAAGATGGCGCCGTCGTCGCTGTAGAAGACGCCGGGGTACGCGGTGAAGAGCTTGAAGCTCGGGATGCCCTCGTCGACGAGCTGGTCCATCTCCGACAGGACGTCGTCGCGCACGTCGCTCACGATCATGTGGAAGCCGTAGTCGATCGTAGCCTTGCCCGCCGCCTTCTCGTGCCAGCGATCGAGCCCCTGGCGCAGCGACTCGCCGCGCGTCTGCACCGCGAAATCGACGATCGTGGTCGTGCCGCCAAAGGCCGCGGCACGCGTGCCGGTCTCGAACGTGTCCTTGGCGAACGTACCGCCGAACGGCAGCTCCATGTGCGTATGCACGTCGATCGCGCCGGGGATCAGCCATTTGCCGGTCGCATCGATCGTGCGGTCCGCATCGACCTGCAGGTCGCTGCCGATCAGTGCGATCCGCTCATCCTCGACGAGCACATCGGCCACCGTGGTGGCATCGGCGTTGACGATCGTTCCCCCGCTGATGAGCGTGCGCATCGGTTCCTCCGTCGGCGCAGGCCGAAGCCGACCCGCTGGTTCTGCACTCCCGAGAATGGCCTCGATGGTACCGCGCGCCGCCTCACACCGGGCCGCACCGCCGGCGCGGCGCGCCACAACTGTCGGCATCTGCGGCTGTAGAGCGCGACGCATTGAACGTTTTCGGAGAGAGCTGACTCATACAGGACAACAGCACGCGGCCGCGGTGCGAACGACTCCCGAGCAACACAGTCAACGAGGCACCACAGATGACATCCGCAGAACGCATCCAGCATCGGTCCTCATCCATTGCCGTTCTCGGCGCGAGCCTGGCGATCGGCGCCAGCTTCCTGGGAGGGCTCGTCGTGGGCGGACCCATCCTCGATCTGGGCGCGGCACCGGCGGTTCGGACAACCGACATTGCTGCCGCCGATGCTGGCCGCAGCTGGCAGGAGCAGCGCCAGCAGCAGACGCCGCTGCACCGGCCGGCGGCGCAGGCCGGAAGTTCCACGACCCTCGACGAATACGGCGACGCGTGGCAACGTGTGCGCGAGCTGCAAACGCCGGTTCGATGAACGAGCACATTCGGTCGCGGCGCCGACGCTGGCACCCGAGCGATGGCCGGGCCCGACGCCCGGGACGGAGCACGTTTTCGCCCCGGGCTCGGCCCCCCCAACATTCGCGGCGCCGGCGTCTCCGGCGCAGCCTCTGAGATCGCGTACAACCCACGGGAGATGGGAACGTGGAGTTCGAGCTGGTTCGCCGGGCGCAAGGTGGTGACGAGGAAGCATTCGCCGCCCTCGTGCCTGCGGCGACCGACCGGCTCATGGGCGTGGCGTATCGGATCCTTCACGACGCCAGCCTCGCCGAGGATGCGACACAGCAGGCGCTGCTCGAGGCGTGGCGCAACCTACCCAAGCTCCGGGATCCCGGGCGTTTCGAAGCCTGGACCTACCGTCTGGTTGTCCACGCCTGCTACGCGGAGGCGCGACGGAATGGCCCGTGGCGCCGCCTGCGCCTCCTGGCGGCGACCGAGCCGCGTGGCCGCGACGAAAGCACGGACGTCGTGAACCGGGACCGCATCGCGCGCGGCTTCAGGGGACTCTCGACGCAGCACCGAGCGGTACTGGTGCTCCATCACTACGTGGGGATGCCCCTTACCGAGGTCGCGACGCTCCTCGACCTGCCCGTCGGCACTGTTCGATCTCGCCTTCATTACGCCAGCCGCGCGCTTCGAAGCGTCATCGAGCGTGACGATGCTCTCCCGGCACAGGGTGTGACATGACCAGCGACGAGCGCCTCGACGCCATCCTGCGCGCCTGGCTCGACCGACAGGAGCCGCCTCGTTCCTCGGAGCGAGTTGCCGCCGCCGTCATCGAGGGGGTCGCGCGGACGAACCAGGGGCATGCGCCGATGGTGATGGGCGTGTTCCCGGCGCTGGGCGCTGCAGCGGTGATCATCGGGCTCATCATGCTGGCTGGTCTCGAGCTCAAGCCCCAGGTCGGACCCGGGCCAACCGTGGCGCCGATCGCGACGCACGGTCCGAGGATCGACCGTGATCGTCTGCCTCCCGGCGCAACGGTGATCGAGGTCGGCTCGACGGCGTGGGGCAACCTGGGGTTGATGACCATTGACGAGGAGCGCGGCACGGTTTGGGTTCGCGACGACGGCACCCAGCTCACCGGCGCCGAGTTCATCCGCATCGACACGACCACCGACGACGTGAACGTCATCGCGGTAGGTAACGCGCTCGACGTCGCGGGCGGGGACGGCGAGCTATGGGCGCTCATGGGCCCTCAGCCAATCGCATGCTGTGATCCTGCGCCTCTCGTCCAGCTCGACCCCACCACCGGCACCGTGCTCCGAACCATCGATTCGGCGTCTGGCTTCGAGCTCACGCTCGACCGTGGAACCGCGTGGATCACCGATGATCGCTCGCTCTTCCACGTCGACCTGGCGAGCGGCCAGCTCCTCGCCACGATTGACGTCCCCGACGGCCCATCGGCGCCGATCGCGTTCGACGGCTCCGTCTGGGTCGGCTGCGAATGTGCGGAAGCCTCGCTCGTGCGCGTCGACCCGGCGCGTGGGGAGGTCACTGGGACACTGCCCATTCCCGGGCTCGACGGGATCGCCGTCGGGGAGGGAGCCATCTGGGCCAAGACGAACGGCGGTTTCATCGAGCAGCAGGGTGGGGCGCCCGACAGCCAGTCACAGGT
Source organism: Chloroflexota bacterium (assembly GCA_039933775.1). Classification (GTDB taxonomy): domain Bacteria; phylum Chloroflexota; class Limnocylindria; order QHBO01; family QHBO01; genus JBDTNK01. Next base: position 11,000 of record JBDTNK010000050.1, read on the forward strand.
CCTTCGCATCGACCCCGCGACGATGGAGGTCATTGCGACGCTAGATGGATTCGGCCGAAGCGTCTCGTTTGGGACGCTCGTCGTGTCCCACGGGTACGTCTGGACCCCTGGAGCGGGTGCGCTGTTGCGCATCGACCCGCGTGACAACTCGGTCGCCGTAGCCGCCTCGCTGCCGTGGGGCACGTTTCCCGGCATGGCAGTCGTCGGGGACGAGCTCTGGACGGCGATCGCGGATGCAGGCAAGGTGATCCACTTCCCCCTTCCGCTGCCCTGAGGGCGGGCGCCCGGATCGGGGCGTACCATGCGCGCATGCCTGCACCGAAGCCAGCTGAGCGCCTCTTCTTCACCGATGACGACGCTGCGAATCGCCTGATCGCAACGGACCCCATGGCACTCCTGATTGGGTTTGCGCTCGACCAGCAGGTGCCGGTGCAGAAGGCGTTTTCCGGCCCGCAGGTCCTGCTGCAACGGCTCGGCACGCTCGATCCGGCTGCCCTTGCGAAGGTCGATGAGGCCGCGCTGCTTGCCGCCGCCAAGGGTCCGCCGGCGATCCACCGCTTCCCGGCCGCCATGGCGAAGCGGGTGCGCGAGCTGGCGACGTACGTGGCTCGTGAATATGACGGCAACGCCTCCCGCGTCTGGACCGATGCGACCGATGCCCGTGACCTCAAGCAACGCCTCGGCGCGCTGCCGGGCTTCGGCGAGATGAAGGTTGCCTCGCTCCTCGCCGTGCTGGCCCGCCGGCTCGACGTTCGCCCCGCGGGCATCGAGGAGGTGCTGCCGGCCCATCCGACCTTGGGCGACGTGGACTCGCCGACGGCGCTCGCGAGCTACCAGGCGACGAAGCGCGCCGCGAAGGCCGCCGCGCGCGCGAGCTCGGAGCGCTAGACCCGGTACCGCAGCGTCGCGGCCACTCGAACGCCGTCTGCGCCTCGACCACCTCCCACAGTCCGATGGCGTCGCTGGCGAAGATCGCGAGTCCGCCCATCCCGCCCAGGTCGCCCTCGAACAACTCGCTGATGCGGTGCTCGTCACGCTCAACCGACTCGTGACCGGGCGGATGCGGCTCGAGCGCCTCGCGGTTGACGCGCAGTCGGTCGCGAACAATTGTCAGCTGGGTGCGCTCGCCCGGTCGCTCGCCCTGCGCCTGCGGGCGCACATCCGCGTACAGGCTGAGGATCGGTGCATCGGGCGACTCCGCCTCGGCCAGACGTCGGATGAGGTCGCGGAGTGACGCTTGGTCGGGGCCGAGTTTCGTGGTGGTCGGTATGGCGCTCATGCTCCAGCCGGACCGGCAAGGCACATGCCCGAAGTCTCAGGCCGGCTCATCCTTGTGCATCCAGGGCGTATAGGTGATCCCGACGAGCAGGCCCTCGGGGCTTAGCAGCCGCGACGTGGTCTGGCCCCACGGCTCCTCGTGGACGCCGCGCAGGACGCGATGGCCCGCCTGTTCGAGCTCGGCCACGCCGCCGTTGACCTCGCCAACCGATGCCACATCGACCTCGATCCAGGCCTGGGGCGCAGAGATGTCGTCGGGCCACGCATCGGTCCCAAAGGTGGATTCGGCGGCCTGCGCGAGCGGCCAGAGGGCAAACGCCCTGACGCCCTCCAGCGAGTCGTTCGTGTAGTAGGACGGGGCCGCCTCTTCCAGGTCGATCCCGAGCCCGCCGCCCCAGAAGGCGCGGCTGGCGGCGACGTCGCGCACGATGGGCCCGAAACCGGCGACGAAGCTGATCTTCATCGGGTCATCGTAACCCCAGGCGCAGGTGACTGGCCAGGCGCAATCGCGGTGGCGCGGTGGCCCGCTCGAAAGCGCCAACGTCGGTCGTGCATCCGCTGGGTCGTGGCTGCCAGTCGTGGTCATAGCCGGGCGCGGAGTGAATGCCCGAAACCCGTGCTGGCCGCATATCATCGGCGGCGCATGGCATCCCAGAGACCGGCAGGCCGGCATCGACGGCGGGTGAAGTGTTCCTGAGCCGGTAGTCCCCAGCTGCTGCATCCATGAAGCCTGCATCGTCCAGTTCCTCGACGATGATGTTCCGCAGGTCAGAGCCGGAGCGCACGAGAATCGGCCGCTTGGTGGCCACGACGAGGTTATCGGCCACGTAGGCCCCGTCGCCGGAAGTCCTGATTCCAAGATCAGGAGCACTGATCACGGTGTTGTTGAACACCATCGCCCCCCCTTCCGATGCTTCGATGCCAACCTTCATTGGGCCGATGACCAGATTGTTGAAGTACCGCGTACCCGGTGAGTCCAGATCGCGACCCATCCGAATGCCTTCGACGCCGCCGATGATCGTGTTGTTGTAGTAATCGCCGACGCTCAGGGCGAGTTTGATCCCGCCCTGGTGCGCACCGTCGCGCAGCTGCCCGGCATCGCGGACGACATTGTCGTGGACGGAGATCTCGCTGATGCCGACCTTGACCTTGATGCCGTCATAGCCTGTCCGTTCGACGAGGTTGTGATCGATCTCGACGCGGCTCACCTTGCCGAGCGTCTCGAATGGCTGGTTGTGTGGCTCGCTGCCGATGTAGATGCCTTCGGCCAGCGTCTCGACAATGTGGTTGTGATGGACGTGGATGCCCGAAACGATCAGCCCAGGAATCGGATGGAAGGCGATACCACGCGTCTTCTTCTCGGTGGTGACGTTGAGGACCTCGATGTGGTCCAGCTCGATGTCGCCGACGAAGCCCTTTGCGGTGTTGACCTTGATGCCCTTCACGGCGCCGTCGATGACGATGCCGCAGCGCTGCTGGTCGGGTGCGTACAAGGCGCCGCAATGCGACTCTACGCCGGCGCCGCTCACCCGCAGGAACGAGCTGCCGATGATTCCGATGGCGCCATCACCGAACAGCTCGCCGGTGATGCGAACTTGGCCACCGACGTTGCGGATCAGCATTGGCGCATCGGTCGCTCCGTGGAAGTTGCGGATGCGCAGGTTCGGCCGCGTCCCGGCCTCCAGGCACAGGACCGATCCGGGCGGGAGCGCGCTGAAGGGCTCCTTCTCGCCGTCGATGGTGTCCACCTCGGCCGTGATCACCAGGTCGCAGGCCTCGTCCCGCAGCGTCGGTTCGGGACGAGCGTTCGGATGCGAGACCGCCGCAGCGGGCGCAGGCACGGTGATCGTGGTGACCGCCATCAGTACGGTGGCGGTCACCACCGCGAGCAACGGCCGAGTAAAG